>JACQSW010000053.1 GCA_016211095.1 Candidatus Woesearchaeota archaeon
AAAAAAATTTTTTAATATTTTTTTTAGATAAAACATATCTAGTTTATTAGTAAAAATATAAATATATAAAGGTGGATAATATTGGTAAATTGGGTCAAAATAATTGGAGTTTTTTTAGTAGGAACTGTTGGTGGAACTATAGGATTAACTTATTTGGCGATTAAAAACCAAGCTGATTACATTAGAGAAAATACTTTTACGAGTACAGCAACAGTAAAAAAAGTAGAAGCTGACTGTGCATTTTTTGGAAAAGGTATTGATCTAAAAATTAGCATGCCAACAAAAGAAACAAAAATACTATCAATAAATCCGAATTCGGAAAGGCAGTGTATCCAATATAAACTCTTGCTAGAAGAAGAAAAGGAAATAGAATTCAGAGGCTACCCAGATAGATATGACAAAATGATAATACACTCAACAGACTTAAAAATAAAAGAATAAAAAAAATGCAATAGTGAAGGAGGAAAAAAATGAGTTTAGACAAATCAGTAGAAAAAGAATTTTTGAAAAAAGCAAAAGACTTCGGAAAAAAAACAGCAATAGCAGCAGGGGTTGGAGCAACAGCTGCATTAGTGCTGCCAATAGACCTCATAACTGGAGCAGCAGTCGGCACAGGAGTTTACGTCGGCTCCAAAGCGTACGAAGCATACAAAAGCTGGTCAAAAAACAAATAAAAAAAATTATTTTAAAAAAATGAGCACGGACTCAGCAAGCATAACCGGGGAAGAAAAAGAAAGATATCTAACTAGCTTAGAATATGCTGTTGAGAAACTTGGAGAAAAAGCTACAGAAATGGGCTACACAAAAGTAGCGGAATACTGCCCACAAATTAAAAATTTGCTCAAATTCTTCCACTACCAAAGAACACCAACCCAAAAATTTGGCATAAATGAATTCGAAGGAATAATCATAGACCCAAGCTTGTCAGGTTTTCCAAACAGCGAATCGATAAGAAAGCTATTTGGGCACAAAGAACTGGCACAAGAATACCTCAACAGGATGCCAATAGAAGAAGAAATTCTTAAAGAAGCACAAAAAAAATTTTTCAAAGGCCAAATGCCAACACAGCAACAAGAACAAATAACCCAAGTAAACTTCTACAAACAGCTAACATCAACGCAGCTGCCAGAAAGAAGGGAAACATTCTTCCTGCCAAAAGGATCGCTGCTTACTGAAGGAGAAACAAAAAACCAGGGCTACGAAATACTCAGCATGGGCCTGGACACGACCAAAAACCTATACCTACTATACACCGCACAGATAATCAAAGAAGAAGAAAGCCTGCCAGCGGAAAAACTTGCCCAATTTTTTGACGGATCATGCTTCTCCTGGAACCCTAGAGAAGTATTCCTAAGACTAAACTCATTAGAAGGCATAAGGCCTAAAACCGTAGAAAGATTCGTTATAGGGCCATTCTACTTCCAAAGAACAGAAAACTCAAAACCGTTACAGCAAGCCTTTGAAAAAGGGGAGAACCCTTGGCTGCTAAGATTCAGAAAAGAACACGTAGAAAGCAAAAAAACAGTAACATTAGCAGAAGGAACAATCTTCAAAAAACAAGTCAAAAAAGAGTTATGCTCAGAAGAAACAAGAGAACAATATGCCTTGTGCCCGCCAAGCCTCGAAAGGGCCCTACAAGAGCTGTTTGTTCAGGAAGATGAAGAATACAAAATAATCACAGTCGTATAAAATTGGGGGAATAAAAATGAAAAAAACAAGCACAACAAAAAAAATCGCTGGAACTATTGGCTTAACAACCTTAGCAGGAATAATCGGTTGCTTTCCACCAGAATCAGACCTTAAAAAAAATTACCAAGACAAAATTATAACAGAACCCGCTATGACTAAATCTATGCAAATAACAGATGTAAGAGAAGCCACCATAAGCGACGACGGTTTCCCAATACAAATTGTTGTTGCCAAGGACCCTGAAGGAGAAAAAGGATTCATCAATATAGGAATAAATGCAAATCTGCACAGGGGAGCTGCAACGATCACATACAAAAAATTAAAAGAAGAGTGCACCAACGCATACGCACTTATTGAAGCATTCATAAATCCGTATCAAAATTATCAGCTGCTTGAATCTACAAAAGTCTGCGGAGAAGGAATCATAGAAAAAATAGAATACGAATAAAAAAAAATATGGAAAACAATAAAAATTTAGAAGAAAGAAGAACCGAAAGCGATGTTGAGCTAAAAAGGTTATTTCAAGCTTTAAGCAGAAGTGAAGAAGCGCCGGTTGTTGAGCTTGGAGACGTTTCCAAGTGGGAAAAGATTGATCCTACTACTTTGATTGCGGCTAAAAAATTAGGATTAGAATTAAACAAAAATTACGTCCCCCTCCTCAAAAATAAAGAAGGGCTGTACACTTTGATTGTAGGCCAATACTACAAAAAGAAAGCAGAGGAACAAGGATTAAAAAATGCTGCATTAAACATAGAAGCCTTACTACAAAATCAGGATACGACCCTAGAACAAATAGAATTGTATGCTGTTCAAACTTTCAAAGATTTTCCGAACCAAAAAGAGATAACATCCTATGTTAAAAAAGCAAGAAAACAAGCCGAATTAAACGGCACAATAAAGAAAGACAGGTTTTACACTAAACCCCTCAATTGGGCTTCAAAAATCTTCAACAAAAAAAATGAGGGCAAAGAAGAAACAAAAGAATTTTCAGAAAGAAGCAAAAAGTTCGCAGAGCTCGGCGCAAGCATTGAAGAAAGCCTAAAAGATTTTTACAAAGAGATCGAAGGCAAAAAATACAACTTTGACGTAAGAGTCAACGATATATTCACACAGGAATGGGATATCTCGATGCATTCAAAAAAAGATAGCTGTACTATCTCTATTGGGAGTCCATGGAATTTTCGGGGGGATAATATCCATTATATTGTTATAGAAAAAAAGCCAAATTCCGAAATAACAGTTACCTATAAAGAGCCGAATTTTTTTGGCAAAACAAAGAAAGATATTCTTACCTTATTTGAAGATTACGCAAGCAGCTACGACAAAAAAAAGAAAAAGATTGATTCAACTATAACTGCGCTTATTCAAATCCCAGAAAAACTAAGAGAAAAAATTATGCTCACTCAACAAAAGATAATAGAAAGAGAAGAAGGGTTAGCAAAAAGCATTGAGGATACAATTAAAAGGTATAAATCTATTCCCCCGGGCAGAAAATAAAATGGGGGGGAGCATGAAACAAAATGGAATATAGCAAAACTGGCCGGGATGAAGCTCAATCGCAGCAACAGAAGGTTGAGTTAAAAAAGATACTTGAGGCAACTCTGAAAAAAGAAGGGTCGCCTGTTGAGCTTGGTGATGTTTCCAAGTGGGAAAAGATTGACCCAATGACTTTGCTAGTTGCTAAAAAGCTCAACCTTGATTTAAACGAATCTTATCTCCCATTATTAAGGGATAATCCTGAAACAGGCATCTACACTTTAATTGTTGGCAAATATTATCAGAGAAAAGCTGAGGATGATGGCTTAAAAGATGTTGCGCAGAGCATAGAGGCTCTTTTGCAGAAGGAAGGGACAAATATTGAGCAGTTGATGGTTTATGCTTTGCACACGTTTAAAGATATTCCAGATATCAAAAAAATTTTGGGAAATATATCGGAAGCGAAGAAAACTGTTAAAGCAATACAAAAGCTTGAAGACAGAATAATAGAAGAAGAAAAAGGGGTAACAAAAAGCGAAGTATTCCTTGAAATTGTTAAATCCGGAACGAAAAAAATTGGAAAAGCTACTGGAAAGATTATTGGAAAAACAATTGCTTACCCTATATTGGGCAATTTGCCTTATGATTTACAAGAAAAATTAGAACAGAAAGTTGGGAGAGAATATTACAATGCCTCATCTGCTGCTAAAACAAGCAGTGTTATAGCAGGAGGGATTATTCCCGGCTTGGCCTTTTTTACTTTCAGTCCTCCAAATGAAGATTATTCGGATAAAGTATTTGTTTCAACTGTGATTGGTGGTGTAAGCTGGCTCGTAGATAGACTGATAAGGAGCGTAATAACCGACGTTAGGAATAGGGAAAGGCTTTCTTCTGGCCATCCGCTGGTTGAAATAGCTGCTCTCCCATTCAAATTAAGCTATAGCCTTTACAAAAAAAGTGCGCGCGGTTTAAATAATTTTTATGAAGAAGCTAAGAGTGAGGCGGAGAAAAAGAAAAAATGGCAGAAATACTAAACATTAATGAAGAAATTTTGAGGCAAAAAAAGAGTGAAGTAAAACAAGGGTTAAGGAAGCTAAGTTTTTATGATAAAGTTAGGAAGCTTGATGCGGAAGACCCCGACATGCTTTCAAAAGAAGAATTGGAAACAGTTAAAGCGTTGGAAGATGGATTAACAGCTTACTCAGCCCTCCATGACAAGTTAAGCGACCATTTTGATGCTGATGTCAAAGGCTCGCAGGACCTTAAAGATTTTGTCAACATAGCTTCGCTGCAAGTTGCTTCTTCACTCATAATTTCAAAGCTTGAAGAGACAGCAAAAAATTTGGACTTAACCAAAGCTAGGCACTCTGACAAAACCTTCCAATTTGAAATATTCCAGAAAAGCAGGGCAGAAACCTTAGATTACCTCACACAATTATACTCTAAAGCTGTTGATGCCAAATTTGACAACAGCCAAAACATTATCCGGGACGGAACAGACCTGCTAAGCATAAGCAAAGAGATTTTTGAAACTTTAAACGAAAAATGCCAAAAAAGAAAGGAAGACTACCCTGGGTTGGTTACAAAAATAAGGGGCTTAAACTTTGAGTTATTCGGAAAAACAGTCGAGCCATTCACAACTATAGCAAAAACAGTGATGGATGTTCCAGAAACAACATTCGAAGACATCGTGGGAAACACTCAACTGATAAGCATGCTGAAAACCTTGGGCGACAACATCCTTGCTTATGACCCGAAAACAAAAAAGAACCCCATACTGGACGTTTTTGACTTCTCAACCACAATTTTGCTGTATGGCGACCCAGGAACTGGAAAAACAGCAACCCTCCAAGCATTCCTGAATTACCTGCAAACAAAAGCTGGCACGTACAAAAAAACTGTAAAACACGTAAATATAGGGAACGATATCAAAAGCAAATACTTCGGCGACTCAGTGCAAAACCTAAAAAGCAAACTTGAAGAAGCAACAAGGGGAGACTCAATATGTGTCGTAACAATAGAAGATATTGATGCAATATTCTCCGCAAGAGAAGAGCTAAAAGACAGGCCAGAAGAAAAAGCGATACTCCAAGAGCTAATGAATATTCTAGAAGGAATAGCTTCTAAAAAACTTGGAAACTTCATCCTTATAGCAACAAGCAACAGGCCGGCAAACCTAGACGACGCCCTTGGCGAAAGGCTGAAAGAAAACCAACTGGAAGTAACAGGGCCGGAAACAGCGCAAGACTACACAGGGTTATTCCAGATCAAAATGAAAAAAGGCATCAAAAACAGTTACGTTGAAGTTGATGGTGAAAGCTGGAAAAAAATAGGGGAAACATGCTTAAGCTACAAGAAAGACTACCAATTTTCTGGAAGAGCAATCAAAAACATTACGAAAAAGCTTATGACAAACGCAAGCATGTTCCAAAAACCAGAAGAAATCTACACCTTAAGCCATGAAGAGGCAGTTGAAAAACTAAGAAAAAACAAAAACCTCGCCAAAATTGATGGAAACAAAATCCTTACAGAGATAGAAGTATACAAAAATGAGGGTGTAAAACAAGAAGGAAGAAGGGAAATGGAAAAGAAAAAAGAAATGATAGAAGGGATAGTACAGCAGATAGAATATGAGAAGCTAATCACATCTTTGCCGGGAGACTACAAAACCAAAACATCAGAAGAAGTAAGGATTAGCTTAACACACCTGCTAAAACCATAAAAAATTGGAGAAATAAAAAAAACAGATTATGGAAAAAACTGAAGATGGCTCAAAGGGCAGAGAAGTGCTGATTGAATTAAAGAAAGTTTTGAAATCATCCCTAAACAGCAGGAAAACCGAGGTTGTTGAATTAGGAGATGTTAGCAAGTGGGAGAAGATAGATCCTACAGTAATTATAGCTGTCAAAACCTTGAGTTTGGATTTAGATAAAAAATATCTGCCCATTCTCCAAAATAAAGAAGGAGTTTATACCCTAATTGTGGGGCAGTATTACAAGAATAAGGCTAACGAGCAAGGATTAAAAGATGTTGCTGAAAACATCGAAGTGTTATTACAAAAGCCAGACACAACGCTGGAGCAGTTAGAATTGTATGCTGTGCACACATTCAAGAACATTCCAGACAAAAAAAGCATTTTGAAAGTTGTTAAAGAAGCGGCTGAAGAAGCGAAAAAAATTGAGCAAAGCTTAGAACAAAAAATAAACAAAGAATCAACAGCGCGCATTATGTTGGAAACAACAAAGATTGTGACAAAAAAATTAGCAACAAAAGCAGGCAAGCTCGCATTAAAAGCAAGCTACCCCATCCTTGGAAATTTGCCATTTAGTTTGCAAGAAAAATTAGAAAAGAAGGTTGGAAAAGAAAATTATAACGCAGCTAATGCTGCGATAACGAGCATTGTAACCAACTCATTCGTTGGTGGTGCGTCATTTTTTTATTACGAAAGATTAGACCCTCACGGTATTGATGTACCGTTGAGTATAATGGGTGGAGCAATTCTAGGCACAGTGGATGTACTAACTAGAACGATTGTATCGGTTTGCGCAAATCGAGAAGAAATACTGCAATCAGGCTCCTTACCGTTTGAAGTAGCATGCCTTCCATTCAAATTCATTAGTAATACCTACAAAAAATCAAAAGAAGACCTGTCAAATAGTTATGAAGAGGCAAAAAACAAGATAGAATACAGAAAGAGGTTTGGAGTCAAAAAATAAATCTAAATATATGGACGGAGAGGATTATACAAAATGAAAAATAAAACATTAAAATATGGAGCTGTAATGGGGCTCGTTGGGGCGTTAAGCGCATGCAGCGGACCGCACTCTACAAACACGGAAGAGAGCATAACCCAAGAAAGTAACCACAAAACAACAACAGTAGCTGCCTTAAAAACAAACACGGAACAATATGAAAGCCAAAAAGTCAAGCTAACAAATGGAGTGCCGACATCGCTAGAATGCTATACCGTCAATGCATCAACTTTGTGCAATTTAATCCTTAAAGAAGACGAGTACGAAATATCCGCTTCTTTTTGCGAAAATAATTCACCCGCCATGGCTATGAAAGCAGCTTCAATCATAGAGTCAGCAATAAACCAGAACAAAAGGATTGTTGTTTACGGAGTTTACAAAAAAGGCTCTACAAGCTCTTTTTGGGAAACACCAGACACGTTTTATGTTTACACATTACAAACTAATAATTTTAGTTTAGACCAAGAGTTTAATATGTGCGGAAGAATAATTGAAACGAAATCAGAAGGAGAGAAAAAAATATGAAAAGTTTAACAAAAATTGTTGCATTAGGATTAGCTTCAACTTTTGGTTTGGCAGGCTTAACAAATTGTCAGAGTGGACCAGTTCAGGGTGAACAAAAATTTGAGCCTATAAACACCACAGTTGTCGCTTTAAAGGCTGACACAAACCTGTACGCCGGCAAGCTTGTTCGTGTCGCTAATGGGACACCAATAAGCTTATCTTGTGTAAGCAGTGATGGGACAATATGCACTGTTCTGCTGAAAGAAGACGACGCGGTTTTACGAGTATACCTTGATATAAGTCGCGAACGGTACAAGTGCAGTTCAGGTGTAATAGCTGCAGTGAACGCTGCTTACCAACAACAAACAAAAATAGAAGTTGTAGGAACTTATTTAGCCACCAAAGATGGTTTGCATGATTTTAAGCCGGAAGAGCTTAAAGCGTTAGGTTTAGACTTTAGGGGGCTATGCGAATAAATATGGGTTACAATAGGGGTCCTCCAAAAAGAAGCAGGCCTGACGGAAAAGTTTACGGCCAAGGCGGAAACAGCTTAACAACCTCTTTGTTTAAAAAGCAAAACAAAAAGGTTACGGATAATCCCCAAGATTCAAACAGCCAAGTAAGTGATGGCGAAAGCCGCTTAACAACTTCTTTGTTCAAGAAGCAGAATAAGCAGTTATGGAAAAACAGCAGGATAGTTAGGGAAAACAAAAAAGAGCTTCCTACAAAAAAAGAAGACAATTTTTTAAAAGTCGATGGAAGCTTAGCAGAAAATTATAAGAAAGTTTTGGAAAAAATTGGCTACAAAACAGAACTAAAAGAATTTACAATAGACAAGGTCGGTTTTTCGCCTGAAATTGCTAACGAATTAGGCCAACACTACCTTAAAAATCACATAATTATTGTTGCGCCTGAGCAGGAATTGCTGCCCATGGCCAACCAAGACAGCGTTTCTGAAGGCTTGGCAGACCAAATATTTGAAACAACCCCGAGCTTGCTTGAAGAGATAACTTTGCGGGAGGGATTGTTTGGAAAGGTAGAGAGCAATGTTGTAAAACTTTTGCTTGCCCAATCAACTCCTAAGCTTGCTGTACAAATAACTTTGGATACCACCCAACAAAGCGTCAAAAGAATCAGGGAAGCAAAGAAAAAAATACAAAAGCTCAACAACAAAGAATTGCTCAACGACAATTATCTAACAGAAATAGTAAGCGAGGTTAATGAGCTGCTAAAAATTTATCCGAATCTCGAAAACGTAGAAATTTGTGAAGATTTCCCAATCAAGAACGTTGTAGACAACTTCAAGTTTTCAACAGAAGAAGCAGATGTTTACTGCTTAAAAGGCAAAGATAAAGTGCTGTTCACTTATTTCCAAAAAAATGGGCAAACAATAAGCAATCCCATGCTGATTAATGGTGCAAAGCCTGACGAACTGTTAAAAGCTTTGTATGATTACGGATATATAGACTTTAATGCACATATTGTAAGAAATAAGCTGTTGGAGCTTGTTTCTGACAGGGTAGGAGATTTGCAAGATGCAGAAAACATCCTGGAATGCTTGGCAAACGAAAAAAGCGAAAAGCTTCCAAAAAGTGTTTACCAATACAAAAAAGTGGTTGAAGATTTGGAAAAAGGGGCAAACCAAAAAGATTATTTTGCAAAGTTACCAGCACAACTAAAAGTTGAACTAATAAATGTGGTGAGCAATGAGGGCATGGTGTATGAGATGTTAAGCAAATCTTGCCCAAACACCTTAATGATGTACCTCCATAACCCTTCAGGGTTTAAAGAAGCCTTTTCAAAAGCAACAAACAAAGAAAAAGAGGATATGCTTGAAGAGATAACAGAAAGAACAAAGTTTGAGGACCAGCTAAATTTGGGAGTAAACAGCTGGCTCGAAAAAAATTATTCAGAAATTTGCAGCAAAAAAGGAATAAAATTTCTAGAATATAGCTAATTTTTTACTCTGTTGTCTGAAGAAAGCCATTGGTTTTTAGCTTATTCGAAGTTGAAGGTTTTGCCTTTGACGACGACTTGTTCGATACTTAACTGGTTATTATTGCTATAAGTTCCTATTAGTTGTATCTTTGCTTTTTCTTCTTTGCATTCTTGCAAGTAAAGCATAAGCTCCATTGCTGCATTAGTTCCTTTTATGGGGTCTTTTTTTGCTTTTGTAGCAAACAAGTAAGAATCCTCTTCTTGCAATAATAAGTCTAGCCTTGAACCATTAGGCTGGTTAACCACCATTGAAATTTGTTTTGGAACCGCATTAACCACCTCTACTTTTTGGTTTGCGTATTTGCCTGGTTCTGTTGCTAATTGTATCAGGCTTACTTTTACTTTTTGCAAAGGTGCTTGAGGAATAGGTTTAGGGGCATTATCTTTTGGCAATTTAGTCGCTATTTGAAACCTTCTTTCATCAATTTTACCCACCAAATCGTCAACCCTAGAATTATCATTGGCTTCTTTGTATTTTTGTAGTTTGCCTGTTATTTCCCTGTAAGTTTTTAATTCTTCTTTTGCTTTTTTTATATCTTCTTCTGTTTTGATTGGTTTTATAGGCTGGTCTAATCTGTATACTGCTGCTTGCTCTTTTATGGTCAAGCCTACTTCTTTTTCTACTCCAGGCTCTTGGGGTGGCGTTGTGCATCCAGCCATCAATGCAGCGAGTGTTAAGCCTATCCCTGCTATTTTCTTTTTCATTTTTGGATTGTTACTGTATTTTTTCTTCTGCTTCCCTTTTTTGTCTTGCTATTTTTGCTTCAAGCCTTTTAATTGCGTTTAACGCCTCATTCTTTATTGGGTCTTGGAATGTTGACGCTAGCGTATAATTTTCCATTGCTTTTTCGTTCATTCCTAATTCTTCATAAACTATCCCTAAAGTGTAGGCTGTATCTGCTCTTATCTTTACAGGAATTTTTGCCGTGGTATCTGAGTAGAGCAGTGTTCCTTCTAAGGCTTCCGCACTTTTTTGTTGAAGTATTTGCGGTGTTGCGTCTGTTTGGTTAAACATAACTTTTGATGTTTTTTTAGAGAATGCCAAAAATGTTTCGCCTTCGGAGTATAGCCCTCTTATTACGTTTAATTTTCCTCCTTGTTCGCTGTCTTTGTATGCTTCTATTATTTCATCCAAATTTGTTGTGCCTGTTTTCTGCAGTCTCGGGTCTAGGGAGGCTGTGCTTAACTCGTTTTTTAAGTCTATAATATTATTTTCTCCGCTAAGTATGTTGCCCCGCAAATAGCTGAGTTCTGCGTAAGCCTGGGTATTCTTAACATCCGCGCTCACTTTTTCCAGCCAGTCGGTTGTTTTTGACCTGGCATTGACTGTTGCAGCAGAAGCCGGTCCTGTCTTTATCAAAGCCTCTTCGACGGATAAGTTTATCCTGAACGTTCTGTTTGTTATCTCGACTAATTCGTCAATGGTTAGCTTGTTTGCGTTTGCATATTTCTTTATGAAGCTTGCAAATTGGCTTTTCACATCCACATTTTGGAATGATCCCTTATTTAGGTAATATAAAGAGATTACTTTATAGTCAGCTTTGAATGCCTGCACGGTGTTTGGATTGTTTTGGCTGAACTCTTGCAGCACATTAATCTTGTTCTTCAAATTTGCCGCCTCAATGTTTTTGTCGTCGCTAAATTCATCCATAGTCAGTATTTCGGCAAGCTTTTTTTGTGCATCCTCGCTATCAACTAAGCTTTTATATGTTGTTTTTAATGCGTCATCATTAACTGTTCTTTTATTTATTTTTATCCCTTGTTCTATTATTCCAGTTGAAGGGTTTATTTTTTCGCCTTCTTTGAGGTTGAGCTTTTTTTCCAGTTCGCCAACTTTTTTTCTGTAGCTTTGGTCAACTTTTTGGTAGTATTCGTCTTTTGATTTTTTTGCCCAAATGTATGAGCCGATTGCTGCTCCCCCGCCTATTGCGATGCTTAAACTTACGGCTATCGCTACTACCTTTTTAAGAATTCCTTGTTCCCTTATTTCTTCAAACTGCCTTTTTCTTTCTCTGTCAACTTCTTCTTTGTAAACTTTTTTTCTTTCCTTAAACACTTCTTCTTTTAAGTTGTTCCATGCTTTTTCTATCTCTTTTTGAGGTAAACCATCTGTTAAGGCTTTTGACGCATAAATCCCCAAGTCTTTTATGCTTACAGAAGAATCTTTTATTAGGTCTTGTATCTGTGTTTGTACATCTGTTAATCCTTTTTTTTCAGCTTCTTTTTTGAAATAGGCAGCTGCCATCAAGGAGTATAGCCCGTCAGGGTCTTCGTTAAGCCGCTTTATTGCGTCTTCATCAAGGTCTAATCCTATCTTTTTTGCGACTATGAGGTCTATAGGTGAAGCTTTTTCCCATTTAGAAACGTCTCCAAGCTGCACAGGCGCTGCCTTTTTTGTTAGTCTTGTTTTAAGCAGCTTTTTCAGTTCAACTTCTTTGTCTGCTGCAGTTTGTTGTGTTTCACTTTTTGGTGTTTCACTCATTGTTTTTATAAACTCCCTCATTTGTATGTTGCTTTTTTACTATTTTTTAGGTATTCTCCCAGATTGGGCGCACTCTAAAACGCTTTTTAAATTTTTTTTCAACTTTTCTTGCCTTTCCGTCTCTTTTTGTTGGACATCGCTTAAGGTTAAACTTAAAACTTTAGGAATCTGTGCTAAGATATATAAGCCCTCGTTGATGTGATCTGTTTTTTTGCCATAGCTTTCTACATATCGATTAAAAGTTTCATTAATGCCACCATATAACCCCCCAAAGCTGAAGCCAAAATCGGAAAGGATGATTTTTATATCATGGTTTGATTCCCTCATTAGGGCTATATCGTAAATATTAATCATGCGTCTACCAGGGTTTATAATTTCGATAACGGCTTTTTTTCTTTTTGAAGAGAGTCTTGCATAAATTTTTTGTCCATGAATGTCTTCTAATCTGGCCTCAAAAGAATATTTTTTGCCTTCGATCTCTTTGTAAAACTCTTTTAGGCTTTCTTCAAGTGCTTCGCCGGTTTTTGATATCAAACTGGTTATTTCAGGGTCTGTTTGTGGCTCACTTTTATTAGCATTATCCTTGCTGGTTTTGTTAAATTTTTGAGCGCACCATTTGAATGGGTGAGTGTAAAATTTTACTTTTTGTTCAAGTTGAGGGGCTTCTTTTCTGGCAGTTTTAGCATAGTGGACTATTTCTTTTTGGTTCGGAAAATCTTTGAATGTGTGCACTGCATACAATTCTAACTGCTCCAGCGTTGTATCTGCTTTTTGCAGCAAAGCTTCAATGTCTTCAACTACTTTTTTTAATCCTTCATCTTGAGCTTTTTTTTGGTAATATTTGCCAAAAATTAGGGCGTATAATCCTGCTTCGCCTTTATTAAGCAAAGGCAAATAAGTTTCATTAAAGTTGAGGTTGAGCTTTTTGGCAACTAGCAAAGTCATTGGGTCTATCTTTTCCCACTTGGAAACATCACCAAGCACAACAGGCCCACCCTCTTCTCTCCTCAAACGCACCTCAAGAAGCTTCTTTAATTGAATTTGCGAATCTTGAACACATTCTGATTCACCTTCCCTCTTTGTTGTTTCACTCATTTTTTACTTTCTCCATCTTTACAAATGGTAAAAATGTTTTCAACATCTTTTGCTAGTGCTTCTTCTCTTTCTCTTTCTTGGCTCTTTTTAGATTCTAACGCGTTTAGTAACCACTCTGTTACGTGTGCAAATTTGTACAAACGGTTATTCGTTTTATCTTTTGCTTGGTCATATTGCTTTGCAAATTTGTCAAATAATTGAGTAATTGTCTTACTTGAGGATAGGTCTGGAAAGAAGGCTATCTGGTTAAGGGACTTAATTTTTATTTTTTGACTGCTATCTGATTTCTTTTTAATTACAATACGATAAATGCAGGAGTAATCGTCGGC
>JACQSW010000054.1 GCA_016211095.1 Candidatus Woesearchaeota archaeon
CCTTCCCTCCTCTGTGTAGATGGATGGTATTTTTTCTTCAGTTGTATAGGTTGATTTCAATTTTTTTCACCTCAAATCTTTTTACTTCCCTTATTGGCAGCCTGCTTATCTTTTCTGAAAACAATTCGCTTATTTTTTCCGTTGTTAAGTCCACCATCTGCTTTCACCCCCAATTATTTTTGATTCTTAATAATTCATTTGGGGAGTTTTATTAATAAGCCTCACGCGCACATTTGTCGTGTCTAACGGTGCTGCAAAATATATATTAAAAAAGCGGCTTCACCACCCAATTAGCCGTAAACAATGCCAACAGCCCTAAACAACGCAAAAAAGCGCAAAATTTAAGAACAAAAACCAAACCAAAACACAAGACACACCAAGCCAAAAATGGGACTAGACAAAATATTCCAAGAAAAAGCAGAAAAACCTGAAAAAGAAAAAAAGTTAGAAGTGGTTAGCAGTGATGAAAGTGTTGTTGATGAGCTGTTGGCTTATTTTTACAGCACAAAAAAAGATTGCTGCAAAACGCCTGGTGATTTAAGGGATTATTTTGAGGAAAGCCAAAAATTCCTGCAAACTTACCGGTTAAAAAAAGGATTAATCTCAAGATTCAACGACAGAATTGATATCCAACAAATTATTGGCACAGAAAAAAATGATTTAGGCATTTTTCTATCAGCATTAATGCAGGCAAGCTACCAACAAGGAAGCAATAATTTCAAGCTTAAGGAGGTTAACGCAAACAGTTTCGGCGGTTGTTTGCACGGCGAAGAAGGCAATAAAATTAATATTCACGCACAAACCATCAATGGGAATTATGCGCTGGTCTTCAGCAGGGATTGCTATCTGAAAGTCGGCTCATTAAATGGGGATTGCAGTTTAGTATTCGCTAGCGGTTGCATCGCAAACATCAAATTGTATAGGGGGCAAAGTTTTGGAGCATTCATGATGGGCTGCGAAGTATACTCGCCAAACAAGAAAACACTAAAAAAAATGTGGAATCAGCGAGTTAAGGCAAGAAAAGGCAACACTTACAAAATCAAAAAATAGCTTTCTTTTAGAAAAGAATATTTATAATCGCTTAAATTTTATTTTCCAAAAAACAAAAAATGTTAAACCTATTATCAGCAAAAATATTAGCAGACCAATTACAAGCATTATAATAAATGAGCTAAAAATAAGGAAGATTATCAATAAAGGCAGCATTAACAAAACCAGCCACACCCTATCCCTCAGGCTAACTATTCTTTTGCCATTCATCCGCATTTTGCTTAAGCTAAAAAAAAGTATTAACATAAGCAAGAAGAGCAGCCCAATCAATACCTTCCAAAACATAAGCAGACTTTTTAGCTTTTAAGGCTTATAAATCCTGCCATCCTTTAAGAAAAAGGTTTTTATAGGGGTTAAGCCACAAAGACTTCTATGAAAAAAGAGGTCACAAGCCTTATCTTCTTTTTAATCATAATCCTAAACGGAGCCTTGCTATCCGCATTAAAGGTCGACTTAAGCAGCCCAACTGATGGAACAACCTTTTTGATCAGCAACACAAATGTAACATTCAGCTGCACAGCAAAAAACACAACAGCGTTTGAATACATAAATAACATAACGCTTTACATAAACTTCCCAAGCGGGTGGCTAGCACAAAACTACACCTCCACAACAGAGCAGGGAATAAGGGAGCTCACATTCCAGCACAACTTCATCAACATCACAAACAACACTTACAGCTGGAACTGCTTAGCAACAGGGTACAACAACGAAACATTCTACAACGACAGCACAGACGATTTGCAATATACCAAATCTTTTTCTGCTGCAAATTTCAGCTTTACTTTAATACCTCCACCAACATATACAACCATGCCTTCTATGGAGTGGCTTGAGGACACAATAAACTCTTCATTGAACCTAAGCGTTTACTTTGACGACCCATTAGGGGGGGACAACTTAACTTACGTTGCCTCAAGCGCAGCTTACTTAGCTATAAACATAAATTCAAATAAGATTGTTAACATAACGCCAAGCGCTAACTGGTATGGTTCCGAATATATTTATTTTAATGCGACTTATAACGGGGCAACCACAAAAAGCAACGCCATAAATATAACAATTTTTGGAATCAATGACGCCCCAACTTTTTCTGGGACGATACGCAACCTAACGTGGAATGCTAACACGAACGAATCATCCCTAGACTTAGAAAGCTACTTCCACGATGTAGACAATGCAAAACTGAACTACTCTTACACACCAATATTTGACATAACTGTCTTGATAGATGATGATGGTGATGTAAAATTTGTTCCAAACATAGATTTTATCGGCACAGCATCAATTGTTTTCTACGCAAACGACTCAATAAACTCAACCAAAAGCAATAACATAACATTAACAGTGAAGGAAGCTGCTCTGGCAAACAATCCGCCAAACATAACAAGCTATTCCCAGCCTCCAGACACACTTCCATTAGATGTTGGGCAAAGCTTAACTCTAACCATAACTAAAAGCGATCCTGATGGCGACTTAACAACAGTCCAGTGGTACGTTGATAACGCCCCAATAAGCGGGGCAACCGCAAACAGCTACACCTACACTGCATCATTAGGGATTCACCTAATAACTGTAAATGTGAGCGATGGAAGCTTAACGACGAGCAGCAGCTGGAACATTATTTCAGCGGAAGCAGCACCAACAACATCTCCCAACGTAACAACGCCACCCCAAATAACTACGCAGCCAAAGGCTGAGTGCGGCGACGGCATAATCCAAGAGAATGAGGATTGCGAAAGCTGCGCATCCGACGTAAAATGTGAGAAAGGCGAGAATTGCAAGAAAGGGGTATGCGTAAAAGAAGGCTTCCTAACCAATTTCATAATAATGATTATCCTAGTAATAATTGTTTTGGTAGGCGTTGTTGGCGGAGTGATTTACTTCCTAAAAGTTAGGTCGCGAAAAGAAGAAGCAAAGCCAAGACCAACAATACAAACACAACCCCAAATAGTCCAACAAACAATAAAACCAGCTACAACTACAAGCGTAGGCGGCTTTGTTGAGCGCCCACAGCAACCAATTCAGCCAGCCCAACAACAAAAACCTATGAGCCCAGTAGCGGCTTACATCCAAAAAATGAGGGAATTCGGCCACACAGAAGAAGAAATAAAGGCCAAGCTTAGGGCAAAAGGTTGGAGCGAAGAACAAATAGAGAAAGCTTTAAAAGAAGCCTAAGCACCCAACCCGAACGAAATGATCACACAAAAGGAAATAAAAGAAATAAGGCAACTCCTCCAAGAATCAGAAAGGCCGCTATTCTTCTTTGACGACGACCCAGACGGATTATGCTCCTACCTGCTCCTAAAAAAATATGTTAACAGGGGCAAAGGCATCGTCGCCAAAAGCAGCCCAGTAATGGACATCTCATACATAAGAAAAATAAATGAGCTAACACCCGACAAAGTATTCATTCTAGACAAAGCAGTATTACAACAAGAATTCGTAGACCAATCACCAGCAGAAGTAGTATGGATTGACCACCACGAACCAATAAAAATTGAAAGAGCAAAAATCTTCAACCCAAGAATAGAAAACCCGCAAGACAACAGGCCAACATCTTATTGGTGCTACAAAATCGTTGAACAAAACATGTGGATAGCCATGTGCGGAATAATAGGAGACTGGTTCCTGCCAGAATTCACAAACGAATTCGAAAAAAAATACCCCACACTACTTGGAGGGGTGTCATCCCCGGGAGAAGCGCTCTACGAAACAAAATTCGGGCAACTAACCAAAGTGTTCGCGTTCATACTAAAAGGCAACACAACAGACGTCAACAAATGCATAAGCATACTCGAAAAAATCGAGGAACCATACGAAATACTCGACCAAACCACACCCCGAGGAAAATACATCTACAGATACTTCCAAAAAATAAACAGGGCATACGAAGCGCTGCTGCAAGACGCACTCAAAAGCGTAACAGAAGACCAACTCCTAATATACACCTACCCCTCAACAAGGCACAGCTTCACAGGAGAACTAGCCAACGAGCTACTCCACAGATTCCCAAACAAAATCATAATAATCGGCAGAGAAAAAAGCGGCCAAATGAAAATGAGCCTACGAAGCAAAGGCACCCCAATCGCCCCCATACTAAAAAAAGCCTTAGAAGGAATAGAAGGCTACGGCGGCGGACACGACTTCGCATGCGGAAGCAACATAAAAAAAGAATACTTCCCACAACTCATCGAAAGCATACGAGAACAAATCAGGGAAAAAAATAAACAGCAAAATCAAGATTAGGGCGAAATTTACAAAAGGCAAGTGGATATCTTCAGGACTTTTGTGCCCATAACATTTAAAAAGCTGAAACATATCTCACAAAAAGTAAGACGGAAGGAATAGCACACTCTTATTTGCAGCGGGGTAAGTCTTCCATAAAAAAGAAGACCCCTAGGGGCAGCTAGGAGTGCCCGTCGGGCTCATAACCCGGAGGTCGGTGGAAGTGGCGAGAAACCACTGCCGAATTCAAATCCACCCCCCGCTATTCTTTCCGTCTTCTCTTTTTTTTACGAAAAGATTTTTAAACGCGGAAACTACGTTTTTGTTGTATATGGCAATAAGTCTGTTGAACCTTCCTACCGCTGTTAGCAAGGCAGTCACTGCTCTATCAATTATCATTTTTGCCTTGATAATGGGGTTATTGATAAAGAAGGTTATAAAAAAAATTCTTCACGAGTTGGAGATTGACAAGATACTTAAGGAAGAAGGGATAAAACTTCCTGTTGAAGAGTTTGTGGCGGCAATGGCCAAATACCTCATCTACTTCATAGGCGTTATTTGGGCTTTAACCGAGATTGGCTTAGCTACCACCGTCCTGCACATCCTCCTGATTGTAATACTAGTTATCGTTACTATATTTATCATATTAGCGGTTAAAGATTTTGTGCCGAACATAACTGCAGGCATTTTTATACACCAAAGAGGGATTGTAAAGAAAGGCGATTACATAAAAGTCAAATCCGTAGAAGGAACCGTTATGGAAATAGACCTTGTTGAAATAAAAATCAAAACGAACGAAGGCGATGTCATGCTAATCCCTAATTCTGTATTAACCAAAAATGAAGTGTTAAAGAAGAAAAGCAGCGAAGCGCAATAATCAAAAAAAATGGAGTTAGAAATAAAAGAAAAACTTGCTCAAAGCCTATTAGGCGAACTTTTAAGGGAAGCCGGCTATGACCTGCAAAAAGTTGATTACGAAGGCAAATTTGAAAGTGTGCTAAAAAATAAAAAAAAGATAGAATACCAGAGTTACTTGAAAGATTTAAAAAAGTACAGCAACGAATTCTTAATCATCGGAAAAAGCCCGCTGGCTGTCCAGATAAAAGTTGTCGCGAAAATAACAAAAGAAATAGAATTGCCTAACAGCGACGGCAACCTCGCAGTCATATTCGTCACGCCAACACCCCCTTACTTCCACATCACGTGGGCTAATGAATTCTTGCAAACAGGGGAAACGCAAACGCTAGAAAAAAATAGCATACTAAAAATAAAAAAAAGCCTAGTAAAAAAATATTCTAAAAAAGTTGAGAATTTGCTAAAATGAATTTTGCCGTAATCGTTTCGGAAAAAGATTTAGCAGGGTTAAACATCAAGGAATGCTTGATTAGGCTTCACAATTTTAAAAAATGCGGAGAAAAATTCTTAGAAAAAGACGTTTATGCGTCAAAAAATGTTAAGCTTTACACTGTCGGTGAAGAAACTGTCTTTTGCGAAAATATTGACGAAAAAATCGGGGAAGACTGCTTAGTGTTCGCTACAAGGCACCAGTCAGCTGCAGGTAAACACTCATTATCAGTCCACGTGCCCGGGAATTGGGGTAAAGCTGAATTTGGCGGAGAAAACGGCAGGCTGTGCATTGCGCCAGCCTCACTGCTTAAACAGATGTTTCTTGAGCTTAACAAAAACAGCATAGATGGCTACGAAGTAACTTTGGAATGCACCCACCACGGCCCATTGCTAAAAAAAAAGCCTGCGATGTTCATCGAAATAGGTAGCAGCGAAGACATGTGGAAGAAAAAAATTGCGGGAGAAACAATAGCAAAAACGATAATGAACGTTCTCGCACAAGAAATCAAAAATTTCAAGACAGCCATAGCCTTAGGGTCA
The DNA here is from genome assembly GCA_016211095.1 of Candidatus Woesearchaeota archaeon. Taxonomy (GTDB): domain Archaea; phylum Nanobdellota; class Nanobdellia; order SCGC-AAA011-G17; family GW2011-AR17; genus JACQSW01. The sequence goes on from JACQSW010000054.1 coordinate 6,166, forward strand.
ACACATTACCCGCCAGCATTCAACAAGGCATTGCTGAAAACAGATTTCGCGATAAGCCATATCTGCCCAAAACATATGCTCCACCTACTAACTGAAGACCTGCTTAAGCAGGCAGTTGAAAAAGCAGATAAAAAAGCAGAATTTGCCTTGTTAGACTGGAAAGGGCTTGGGCAGCACAAAAAATTTGTAACGGACTTATTAGAAAAAATAGGTTTACCCTACCAAAGAACGCATAATCTTCCAGGCTAAAAAAGGGTTAGCCGAAAAACTTATAAACCAACCACCTCAACCATTAAAAGAAAAAAAATGGGAAAAGAAAAAGTAAATGCCCTAATAGAAGGCGGAAAAGCCTCAGCAGCGCCACCACTAGGCCCATCACTAGGGCCTTTAGGCATAAACATAGGCGAAGTAATCAAAAAAATCAACGAAAAAACTGCTGCGTTCAAGGGAATGAAAGTCCCAGTAAAAATAACAGTTGACACCTCCACCAAAGAATTCGAGATAGAAATTGGAACTCCGCCAGTCTCACAATTAATAAAAAAAGAGCTAAACCTAGAAAAAGGCTCAGGAACCCCGCATAGCAACAAGCTCGGCAACCTAGCTATAGAACAAGCCATAAAAGTGGCATTAATGAAAAAAGATTCTATGTACGTTAAAGATTTAAAAGCAGCTGTCAAAAACGTGGTAGGGTCTGCGCACTCATTAGGGATACTCATTGAAGGAAAAAAAGCGATAGACATAAACAGCGAGATAGACAAAGGCGTATACGACAAAGAAATAAAAGCAGCAAAAACAGAAGTTGACCTAGAAAAACAAAAAAGGCTAGCAAAAGAACTAAGTGAAGTGCAAGAAACTTACAAGAAAGAACTGGAAAGAATCGCTAAAGAACAAGCAGAAAAAGAAGCAGCCGCAGCCGCAGCCAAACCAGCTGCAGCAGCAGGCGAAGAAACAAAAGCAGGCGAAGAATCCAAGAAAGAAGAAAAGAAACCGGCAACAGCTGAAAAATCGCCAGAAAAGAAAGAAGAAAAGAAACCGGCAACAGCTGAAAAGCCAAAAAAATAAGCGCCACACAATATTTATAAACCAGCCCCCCACAGCTTTTAAGACTGCACACAAAGTTTAGGGACTGTGGGGTAGCTTGGCCATCCTTTCGGGTTTGGGACCCGACGACCCCGGTTCAAATCCGGGCAGTCCCACTGAAATAATCAGAAAAAAATAAAATGGCAACTAAAAAAGTTGGATCAGCAGGAAAATTCGGGGCAAGATACGGCAAGCGATTACGAGTAAAATACGCAAACATCGACAAGGCTCAAAGAATAAAACACAAATGCCCCTCTTGCACTCAAAATAAAGTTACAAGAGTAGCAATAGGAATATGGCAATGCAAGAAATGCGGCGTAAAATTCGCTGGAAAGGCTTACAAGCTTGAAGAATAAAAAAAATGGCTAGCTATAAATGTTTTGATTGCGAAAAAGAAGTAAAATCTGATTACATAAGAAAAAAAATCAGATGCCCTTATTGCGGCAGCAAGATCCTCTACAAGGTAAGGTCCGCACATAAAATCTTAAAAGCTGAATAAACAGGAGGAGTGGATGGGCCCATAGGAGTTTAACGTAAAATGGAAGACACAAAAAAAGAAATTGAACAAAAAATCTCACAACTGCAATTACTAGAACAAAACCTGCAAAATTTTTTAATGCAAAAACAAAACTTTCAAGCCCAACTATTAGAAATAGAGAACGCCTTAGCAGAACTTGAGCATTGCAAAGGAGAAACATACAAAATCATTGGGCCAATAATGATAGCAACAGAAAAAGAGAACTTAAAAAAAGACTTAACCTCAAAAAAAGAAATTGTTGATCTACGAATAAAAAACCTCAAAAAGCAGGAAGAGCTATTAAAAGACAAAGCAAAAAAATTACAAGAAGAAGTCATAAAGTGCCTAAAAGGAAAAAATGACAAAGAATGATATTCTCGAACCAATAGAAATCCTCATGCAGATTGAAGTAGATCAAACTATCCCTAAGAATGTTAAACAAAAAATCAGAAACGCCATCGAAGCGCTAAAAGAAGAAGACAAAGAATTAGCAATCAAAGCCAACCGGGCATTGCAAGAACTTGTCGACGTAGCAGACGACCCAAACATACCCCCCTATGTCAGGCCCCAAATATGGAATGTGGTGAGCCTGCTAGAAGGCATATAAAGGGGTAAGCCTATTAGCGAAATATTTAAATACTTAGAACAATTTTTTAGAAAAACAAAGGGAGGAAAACATTAAAAAAAATGAAACAAGCGCTTCTAAAACTTAAAGACAAAATAATTGGTGTAACAAAAGGTTACGATTACCCAGACGAATTCGGTGAGGATTACCTAGAAATTGACGGTGAATCAAAACCACAAATAAAACAAAAAGTTGTAGTAAAACCGTTCGTGATACACGAATTCTCTGACATAAAACCAACTTTGGACTCATTAAGGGAAGGGTACACTATCTCCTTAATAAATATAAAGCCGCTAAAAAGCAAGGACCTAATAGAGCTAAAAAGGGTTGTTAACAAGCTAAAAAAGACTTGCGACGCTATCGGCGGAGACATAGCTGGATTCGGGGAAGACTGGCTCGTTGTAACACCTGGTTTTGCTGAGGTTTACAGGAATCAGCAAACGGAAACGATAAAAGAAGACCCCTCAATTAAAGAGTAAATTATTTAAATTCTTCTTTCTCCTTTTTCTCTTTTAATGGACAAAATAGAACACGAAGTGTGCCCCCTCTGCAAAAATAAAACGCTAACCCTCATCGAGGATGAGATGGACATACCGTATTTTGGGAAAACTTTTTTGTTTTCGATGAATTGCTCCAGCTGCCATTATGAGATGAGCGACGTTGAGGCAGCTGAACAAAAAAACCCGTGCAAAATAACTTTCACCCTCGAAAAAGAGGAAGACCTTAAAGTTAGAGTCGTCAAATCTTCTCAAGCAACAGTTAAAGTGCCTCAGCTAAAGATGTCGGTAACTCCTGGCCCAAGCTCAGTAGGCTACATCTCCAATATTGAAGGCGTGATTGACAGGTTTGTAAAAGTTATAGAAGGGGAGCGAGACACAACAGAGGAAGATGATGTAAGGAAGCATGCGAAGAATCTTCTAAAGAAAATAAGGAAAGCAAAATGGGGTGAGCTACCACTCAAAATAATCATTGAAGATCCATCAGGCAATTCTGCTATAATCTCTGAAAAAGCAGAAATAACCCCTCTTAAAAAATAATTCTGGCGCCTTAAACTAAGCCAATATGTTTATATATTAAAAATGCCTATAAAAAATTGTGATATTAACGTTAACGTTATTAATCAGTATGTC
>JACQSW010000060.1 GCA_016211095.1 Candidatus Woesearchaeota archaeon
AAAAATAGGCAAAAAATTAGAGCGAGATATAAATGAATTTTATAAAGAAAAAATAAGAGAAGAATACGACAGAAATTCTTACCTTGAATTGGAATTTGATAAGTGTTTTGTTAAATTTTTGATGCCAAAAATTAGGGGTGGGGAGAAAGGCGCAAAAAAAAGATACGCAGGATTGATTGCAAAGGATGGGAAGGAAAAAATTGAATTTACTGGATTAGAAGCGAAAAGATCGGATTGGACTGAGCTAGCACAAAAATTTCAATATGAAATTCTTAATCGGGTGTTCCATAACCAAGAAGTTATAGCATTCATAAAAGGATTTGTTGCAAAATTAACAAAAGGGGAATTGGATAGCCTGCTTGTTTACAAAAAATCAATGCGCAAAGAGCTGGAAGATTACACTAAAATCACGCCTCAACACGTGAAAGCAGCTAGGAAAATGGAAAAAATTGAAAGTAGGAGCATCGAATATGTTATGACTGAGGATGGACCTGAACCGATACAAAATCTCCAGCACAAAATAGACTATCAGCATTACATCAACAAACAACTCAAGCCCATAGCGGATTCTATCCTCTGTTTTTTTAACAAAACATTTGAAGAAGTTATAGCTGGTTCAAAGCAGACGAACCTGTCAAATTATTGAAAATCATCTAAATTTTTATAGTTTGGCAAACTTTTAATTTGAGGCTGAAATATGAATGCGTAGTTTTCGTCGAAGTAACCGCACCTAAAATTTTCTAAAGGTATGCCTGCTCTTTTGCTTAGCATTAACGCATAAAAATAAACTTGTGTTGTTGCAAAAAGCTCTTTCTGTGCAGAAGGCTTGTAGTCCCACACCCAAATTTTGTCCCCCTCAACTCTCAACAGGTCAATGTGGCCTGTTAGCGGCTTGTCTGTTTTGAAAATCTTTTTGAAATTTGGCAATTCTTCAGGGAGAATCCAGATTGGGACTTCGACTGCTACGCTTTTATCATCATTCTCTAGCATAAAAACTTGGACTTTTGAGTGGCGGCTGTTATACCTTGCTTCATTCTCTTTCAGCCCGAGGCTGGTTAAAGTGTTTACTTCGTGGCCCCAAACAGAAATGGTCGGCTGAGAAATCTTAAATTTTAGCGCTGAGCCCCTCGGCCCTTCTTCAAAATATTTGTTTGGGCAATTTTCAAAGACGTTGTACAAATAATCTTTGAGCCCGGAAAAACCGTTGCTTAACAGCTTCTCAGCCTTTTGATTATGGACCCTATAATGGTAAAACCATCCGTGTTTAAAAGAAGTTTGTTGTATAATTCCCCATTCACCCCTTAATTCCAAAGAAGGGAAAGAACAATCTGCTAATTAAGTTTGCGGTGAAAGCATTTTGAAGTAATGTATTTAAATCTAGACCACTATAAAAATAGGGTGATATGAAAGGCATTTCTCCATTAATCGCCACTGTGATTATTATTTTGATTGTTGTGGTTATTGCGGTGGCAGTATTTCTTTGGGGCGATAAGCTTGTGGAGAAGATTAAGGAGAGGCAGGAAGTAGCTCAAAATGAGTTGCTGTGTTCGAGTATTAATTTTGAATTTAAACAAGCCTGCACGCGAAACAGCCAGCTTAATCTTTTAATAGAAAATAAGTGGGACAAAGAGATAGTTTCAGAGTTGTTTAGGCTTCGGGGGGAATTGGATACATCGCTTCAGAATGGTTCCAAATTAATTAGTTCGTTTGGTTTAGAGAATTTTGTTCTCCCCTATGACCAGTCAATTACAGGTTCTTTGGGTCAATTAGAGGTTATCCCTTCAATTAAAACAAAAGATGGTTTTTATACTTGTAAAAATTTTTTGGCGACTCCAATAAAGGAATGCCCCTGTCCAGTTGAGGGTTTGGAAATATCTTGTGGCAAAGGTGTTGGGGTATGCGCCTTTGGCAAACAGGCATGCCAGGGTGGGAAATGGACAAACTGCTCTTCCCCTATTCAGCCATTGCCAGAAGTGTGCAACTATTTGGATGACGATTGCGATGGAAGCATCGATGAAACTTGCAACTGTATTGAAGGAGACACAAAGAGTTGCGGTTCTGATGTTGGGGAATGTGTTAGTGGACGGCAGGTTTGCGCAAATGGGAAGTGGGGCGACTGCTTAAATGCGATGATGCCTGTGCAGGAAATTTGCGACAAAAAAGATAACAGTTGCGATGGCGCAATAGATGAAGTGTGTGAATGTGAAGAAACGAGCCGGGTTTGCGGGCCAACACTACCCAATGGGTCGTTAAACATGAGAGGGATATGCAAATCTGGTGCGCAGCCTTGCAACTCAGGATTTTGGGGTGAATGTTCAGGCGGTGTTTTTCCACAAAAAAGGGAGTGCACATCTGACTTAGACAATGATTGTAATAGCAAATCTGATTTGGACGATGCAAAAAGGCTGATATCAAATGCTCCCGGAGCGCAATACAAGCCAGATATATACGGTAATATTATTGTTTGGGTAGATACGCGGGGGTATGTACAAAGTCAGGGGTCAATGTCAAATATTTACATGTATGATTTAACAACAAAAAGTGAAACAAGAATAACAGATGAGTACACTACCCAGTCGGAGCCGAGAGTTTACGGCAACGTTATCGTTTGGGAAGATCAGAGAAATGGAAACCGCGATATTTATATGTATGATCTAACAACAAGGACAGAAACACAGGTAACTACAGATCCCCCAGAGTGGATCGCAGATCCTAACAAAAAAGATTACTTATACCAATTCCGCCCTGATGTGTATAATAACCTAATTGTTTGGGAGGATAGTAGGAATGGGCCCTACAACTCTGACATTTATATGTGTAACTTAAGCAAGAATGGGCAAAGCGGCGGATGCTTAGCAAACGACGCAAAAACGCAAGTAACATCTAACACAAGGGCAGACACCTATCCTAAAATATATGGAAACGTAATCGTTTGGGAGTATGATTTATCTAATTTTCCTCTACATTCAGAGATTTATATGTGTGACTTAAGCAAGAATGGGCAAAGCGGTGGATGTTTAGCAGGCGATACAAAAACGCAAGTAACAAAATTAGTTTTTTTGTTTTCGGGTAACTCACTGGATTCACGCACCCCAGACATATATGATAACTTAATTGTTTGGCAAGGAACCTCGGATTTAAATAAGGATAACATAACCGACACCACCGATATTTATATGTGTGACTTAAATAAGAACGGGCAAAACGGCGGCTGCTTAGCAAATGATGCAAAAACACAAATAACACAAACAATACCATATGACCAATTGCCTAAAGTTGATGGGGAAATTATAATTTATTTCACTACTCCTCCCGGTGGTGGGAATTATACTTTCTATATGTATAACATACCAAGCCAAACTTTTAATAGGATAGCAAGCTCAACAGACCCGTTGCCAGCTTATTTTGAAATTTTTGAAAACAAAATAGCCTACTCAAACAGCACATACGACCTTTATTTGTACACCCCGAGATGTTAAATGTTCTAGGTTTTTTTCAAATATAACCTCTTTCTTCCTTCAAACCCAAGCTTAAAAATCAGACCAGTACAAAGGCCATTTCAACAAAAATCTTTTTAAGGCGGAAGCACCAACACTTTTAGCGTGGAGATGAGGCATCATAATCAGCCTCGTTCAGCCACCTTTTGGCCAGAAAAAAAATGGAAGAAGGCAGATTGCAAAAACTTGTAAGATTGGCAAAAGAAAATAATTGCAAGAATGTGGAGATACATTTCGGCAAAGATTTACTGCAAGGCAGGTCATATATACAATATAAGAGTGGCAGCGATTTGTTGATGGAAGAAAAAAGCGAAGCGGATACTTATGAGCTTTTGCAGCGGGCTCAATGCGCTGGAAGGGTGCTTAAACAAGCCCGAATTGATTCTGAAATTTTTTTGGGAAAAGAGTTTTCTTTGAAAAAGCATAAGGATATGTTGGCAAAGATTTATGCTGAGCACGTATTAAAAGAAAAAGATGATTGAAAAGTGGGCGTAAACATAACTGAACTTTTACCTGTAAACAATTTGAAATGGGAAGCCTTAACCGGAAAAATTGTTGCAGTAGACGCATATAACGTCCTTTACCAATTTTTGAGCTCAATAAGGCAGAGGGATGGCACCTCGCTGATGGATTCGCAGGGAAGGGTCACTTCGCACCTTGTCGGGATATTTTCCCGTTTTACAAACCTTCTAAACAAAGGCATTAAGCCATGCATCGTTTTTGACGGGAAACCTCCAGAGTTAAAATTGATGGAGAGGGAGAGGCGGCGCAAGCTGAAGCATGAAGCGAAAGAAAAGTATGAAGAAGCAAAACAGGAAGAAAACTTGGAAGGGATGTACAAATACTCCAAACGGCTAACTTTCCTCAATGAAGAAATGATTAACGAGTCAAAAGAGCTGATTAAAGCAATGGGCATGCCAGTAATCCAAGCGCCCTCAGAAGCGGAGGCCCAGGCAGCCTTTATGTGCAAAAAAAATGATGTGTGGGCAGTGGCCTCGCAAGACGCAGACACGCTCCTCTTCGGAGCTCAGCGCCTCGTAAGAAACCTCACTCTTTCGGAAAAAAGGAGATTAGGCTCAGGCAGCTTTGTTTATATCTCACCAGAAATCATAGAGTTAAAAGAAGTTTTAGGCAAGCTCGGCATAACACACGACCAACTAATAGTTTTAGGCATCCTAATAGGCACAGACTTCAACATTGGGGGAATAAAAGGGATCGGGCCAAGGAAGGCGCTGCAGCTGGTGCAAAGCGGAAAAAAATTTGAAACAATCTTTAAAGAGCTGAACGCGGATTTTGATTGGCAAGAAGTGTTTGATTTGTTCAAAAAAATTCCCACAACAGAAGACTACAATTTGGATTTCAAGAAGGTTGACGCTCAAAAAATAAGGGAACTCCTAATAGAGGAGCACGACTTTTCTGAAGAGAGGGTGGAAAGCACCTTGAAAAAAATTTTTGATGAAAAAGAAAAAGCAAAGCAGGCAGGCTTAAACGAGTGGTTCAAATGAAGCCAACGACTCTGAAAGATAGGCTGAAAGGCAAGCTTAACGACGAGGAGCTAAAACTCTTGCCGTCCGCCTTGGACCTTCTTGGCTCGAGAGAAAAAGCTGTCGCAATTATAGAAATACCTAAAGAATTAAACAAGAAAGCAAAACTGATAGCAGAATCTATACTTCAAATGCACAAGAACGTTAAGACCGTCTTGGTAAAGGCTTCTGAACGCGAAGGAGTTTTTCGCACAAGAAAACTTAAGTGGCTAGCCGGAGAAAAAAATTGTGTCGTAGCCCATAAAGAGTATGGCTGCTTGTTCAAATTGGACCCGAAAAAGGTTTATTTTTCTCAACGCGAATCAACAGAGAGGCAGCGAATTGCTGAGCAAGTAAAGCCTAGAGAAACAGTGATTGTGATGTTTAGCGGCGTAGCCCCTTACGCTGTCATCATAGCAAAAAAACAGCCACTCATCGAGAAAGTTTACGCTGTCGAGCTTAATCCTGAAGGCCACAAATTTGCTGAAGAAAACGTCAGGATAAACCATTTAGGGGCAAAAGTTTTTCCATTATTAGGGGATGTAAAAGAGGTTTGCCCCAAACTTGGGATTGTTGATAGGATAATTATGCCTTTGCCGAAAGGAGCTTACCAATTTCTCAACTTAGCTTTATCTTTATTAAACAAAGGGGGGGTTTTGCATTTTTATTATTGGGGCTCAGAACCAAACCTCTTCTTGGATGCGGAAAAGATTGTGAATGAAGAAGCCAAAAAAATGAACAAAAAAATAATAATCCTCAATGAGAAGAAGGTTTTGCCTTACGGCCCAAAAAAATGGAAAATAGTCCTAGACGTATTAGTTTGCTGAATCGTTTGGCTTGTAATACCTTAAACAAATAACGTAAGCTTCCCTGCTTTCGCGCCTTGAGCTTTGCGGCTTAAAAGTTTTGACAAATCGGAAGTACCTTTCAAAATTCTTGATAAAGCTGTCAAATCCTTCTCCAACAAAAACTTTGCAAACAAAATTACCATGATTTTTTAAGAATCTCCTCGCTATCTTCAAGGATTTGTTGGCTAGTTCAACCGATTTTTCTACATCTATAATGTGGATGCCCGTTGTTTTCGGGGCCAAGTCGCTTATGACAGCATCAAATTCGCCGCGGATTTTTTCTAAAGTTTTTTCTTCAAAAACGTCGCCTTGCACAAATTCAGCGTTTTTTATGGGCTCAATCTTTTTTTGGTCAACCCCAACCACCCTTCCTTCGGTTCCAACTATTTTTTGGGAGATTATCATCCATCCGCCTGGAAAGCAGCCTAAGTCTAGAACGCAATCTTTCTTCTTTATCACTGAATATTTCTTGTTTATTTCTTCAAGCTTGTACGCTGACCTCGCCCTCTTGTCCTCTTTTTGGGCTTTTTTTGTGTATTTGTCTCTCCAACCCATTTTATTCTGCGTTATAAATTATGGAATGCTTCCCTTCTTTTTCAATTTTGCAATCATACTTTACAGGCCTTAAATTTTCTGTTATCGGCAAAGAGATTATTAGCACTTTTTTTCTTGCTATTTGGAGCAGGCTTCTTACTAAATGTTCTGCATAACTTTTCGGATTTTTTATGGCAACCACATGGTAGCTTCCCTCAAATGTTTCGGATAAAACTTTTTCCCTTTTTTCATAAACCCTCGTTATTGGCGGATTAACGCAGACAACTTGGTCAAAGCTTTTTCTGTCAAAAGGAATATCCCTTATATCCCCTACTATCCCCCTTATTGATTTTTTTCTTAATATTTTTATGTACTCTTCTACGGAATCAAAGCCGACAACGTTGTTATGCAGGCAGCCTAGCGAAGCTGGGCCGCATGCGACATCAAGGACGGATCCTTCCAAATTAAAACCTGCTTCTTCAATAAACTTTTTTGCGGTGTTGGGATAATTTCTTATATAAGAATGGTTAATGGGGATGGTTATTTTGATTTTGTCCCAGTCCACTTCTTCCATATTTTTTAAGAGCAATTCTAGCTTAACCATCGTTTATACTCCAAGCTCTAATTTTCTTTTTACTTTTATGGCTGTAGGCGATTCCCCTCCATGCCATGTGAACCTCGGCCTCACCCTTATTTGGTAAAGCCTTTCTGAGTTATCATCAAGTATTACTGCTGCCCCGTTTTCTCTTGGAAGCTTGTCAATATTTTCTGTAACAGTGCCTGCGAGGTAGCTTTGAGTCATGCTGTTCAACGCGTCAACATCAGGCCTTGCAGTTATTCGGTGGCTTAAAACAATATCTGATTGAGTCATTACATCCCCATGAATCTTTCCAGGTTGCTGAGTCGCAAGTATGAGACTTACTCCTGGTTGCCTACCTTCTCGAAGAAGAGTTATAAGGGCATCTGTCGCTGCGCTTTTTCCTTCTTTCGGAAGAAATTCGTGACTTTCGTCAAGAAGCAGCCAGACTAATGGTTTTCTTTCTTTTATTTCTGCTTCGCTTTCTGTTTTGAAGTATGAGTAGCCTGTTTGTATGGCTTCAAGCTCTTCTTTTTTTCTTGATATCATTCTGTCGACGAAAACTTTTTTTGCAATCAAGCCTACAACTAATGATTTAACTCCCCAGCCACCTTCGCCTGTTGTGTAGCAGCTTACGTCAAGGACAGTTACTTGCCCGCCCTTGCATAACGCGTCTATATTTATTCCTTGGTTGCTGAATAAGCCCCAACCTTGGGCGGCTTTGAAATAGTTTGTTGTTTCATTTTTAGTGTTTTGGTCTATTTCTTTATCGTTTCTTAAAAAGATTATTAGGTCAGTTATGGTATAGTTGGTTATTTGTTTTTCTTGTAAGTCGCCTAGGATTTTTGCTATGGCAACACTTACAGGATTTGACGGCCCTAATTCAAAAGTTAGTCTCCAGTCTTCAGCTGTTAGGTCTGAAGCCTTGAACGAAAAAGGGTAGTCTGTTGGCATCCCTTCTTCTTTGTACTTTTTGTAGTATTGGAATGGCGTGAAGATTTTTACATCCAGCCCCTTGCCTTTCAAGCCCCATTGTTCTAGCAGGTCTTCGTCTTTCTGGTTTGCATACTTCATCGTCCAAAATATGCCCATCGTGTCAAGAATTATTACAGAGATGTTTTTTTTGATATCTTCAGGGAGATCACTAATCCCTTCTGCTACTACTCCTATGGAGTAAGACTTGCCGCTACCACGTTTGCCGACGACATATATTACGTGGCTCCTCACAACGTCGAGAAAGATTTGATTTGATAATGATACGGTCCTTCCCATCTGCACATAGCTTTTTCCTAATAGGACTGCTCCTTCATTTCCAAACTTTTTTTTATCGGACTCATTCCTTCCGACTATTATATCGTACGCCATGTAACAAAAATAGGGCTTTGGGAGGATTTAAGTTTTTCTACAAAATTGGTGTATTTTTAGGGTTTAAATTCTAAGTTACTGGAAGTCTCTCCAGTATACTAAGCTTGTTTTTTTTGGGACCCTTTGAGTTTGGTCTTTTGGGAAGTCCATCGAATAATTTGGGAAGGGAAGGTTATACTTTTTGATTTCTGATTCTATTAATTGTTTGATATTCTCTTTTTCTTTGTTGCCTAATTTTGTGTCGTATCTAAAGAAATGATCCAGGTTTTGGTTGCATACTGCTCTGTCAAATATTGCCGCAAACATAACTCCTAATTCTGGATTGTCGGCTAGGTATGTTGGGCACAAAATTGGGTCTTTGTCTGATCGCACATCACTTAAATCTCTGTAAATGATGTTTGATTTGTTGTCCATTAGCAGGTTTTGTGTGTGGTATTCTAAAAAAATTCCTTTTGAGGCAAAAAACATCCAGCTTTGAATAATATTGGTGAGGCATTTTTTCATGAAATCACCTTCAAATTCTTGGGATTTTATTACATAAAACCATGGGTGGCTTTCAATTTCGGGCATATCCCTTTTTATGTAGTTAAAATTTGGGTCTTCGGCGTGGTGGCATTCTTCGCGTAAAAAGCTGAAGCTGGAGAATTTTTGTGCGGATAAAATTGCTGTTGCGTGTTCGCTTCTGCGAAGCTCTTTTTCTGTCAAATCCCTTAAGCCGCGGGTAATTCTTCGAAGCAGTGGCACTTTGTAACAAACATTTTGGTCTGCGAAGTAGAGTGTTCGAAATGAAGAAGTTGGGTGAACAAGTTCCTCCTTAATCACTTCATTCATTTTCAAGCTTAAATCTTGGAAAGTGTCTGGGTGGACAGGCCTTTCTTCTCCGAATCTTGAGACAAAAGGCAGCATAAAAGGGCTTTGCCTAAATTGTGGGGAGACTTCATTGACGTGGCAAAATGGGCTATAGTTGTCGATGTTTATGTACTCTTTTTTTACGTCGTAATCCATTAGAGGATTCTCCTTTTCATTTTTTCAATCCAGTCCGGGCTGGCTTGGTTTGTGTATGAATAGCCTGTTCGCAGAACTCTCCTGAACCAATCTTTTTTGTTTTTTGCTGTGATAATGTGGGGGGTTGGGTAAACCTCAAATTTTTTGGTGTAAGCATTTGGCAGGTTGATTAATTCTTCCCATTCAAAAAAGACTCGGGCATAATTGTCTTCTCGGATTCTTTTTAGCTGGGTGACGCCTAATGCTATCAGCCCTCCCTCTAAAGAGTCCACAAGTTCAATTTTTTTCTCTAAACTTAGCTTTTGGTTTACCCTTATCCGGACGTGGTCTACGTCGCTGCCACGGATCATGCAGCCATGGATGATTGATCCTTTAGCAAAAAACTGTTCAATAAAATCGTTTGTTTCGCAGAAGTCCGTTATGTGCTTAATGACTCCTTTGTTGATGAATTTTTCATCGTAGCTTGGGTCCGAATAGGGGAAATTATTTTTTAATATGTCGCGCATAGCAATTACCTCGAAAATTTGAAAAATCCGGATTCTCTTTCAATTTTTGGAAGTCCATAAAGATGTTGCCCATTTTATGTTGCGGGTTGTAAACAGAATAGCAGCAGGGATAAATATCGCCCGTTGGGTCGATTGATATTGTGTCTATGCCGCAGCCGCATTTTCCGATGTTGTCTGTTGTTTCTACTTTGATTGTTTGTGCTAATTTTTCAAATTTTTCTAAACCATTAAAAGTGGGGCTTGCGGTTTTTATTCCGTTTATTTTTGCTCTTCCGGAGTCTATTACTGGGCGCATCACTAATTTTATGTTGTCACGTTTGTATTCATCGAGCAGTTTGATAACTTCAGGTAGTTGGCCGTAGTTGTCCTGCGTAATTGTTATTCTTGCTTTTGTTAACCTTCCTGATGCTGAACACATGTCGATAGCTTTGATTGCGCCTTTGTACGCTTTGTTGCTTTGCCTTAATTTGTTGTGGTAAGCCTCTGTGCCGTCTAAGGAGATTTGGTAAAATGTGTTTTTGTTTAGATTGTTTAATTCTTTTACGAATCCTTCTGTTAGGAGCAAGCCGTTTGTTACGAGTTCAAGCGCGCTGCCTATTTTTGCTGTGCTTTTTGCAAGTATATTTATTAGGGCTGGTTCAAGTAATGGTTCGCCGCCTGTTGCTGAGACAACTTTTGGTTTGAAAAAGCTGTAAAATGCATCTGCTTGTTCTTGGGTGAATTGTGTTGCTTTTATCTGCTGTTCACCTGCGGACATATAGCAGTGGAGGCATCTTAATGGGCAGTCATAGGTTATTAGGTGCCTTACTTCTTTTAGTTCCATTTTATTGAAAAGATGGAAATTCAGGATATATAAATGTTAATATTATTAAGATGTAAATAAGCTTTGTTTTTGGCTAAATCCCCTTAACAAACCAGTTACTTTTAGTCGGATTGGCGTCACTTTAGGACTTCAATTTCTGCTTCTATTTTTCCTTTAACGGGGCTTATTTTAAGGTTTATTTGGTAGTTTCCCTCTCGCAAAGCTTTCTCGTACGCTTCATACACTTTTTTTGCTTTTTTTAAAGCGGCTTTTTTCCCTTCAGAAGAAGAGTATGCGTATTTTGCAAGGCCGTACACCGCGTAACTACTTGCCTCTTCTTTTGTGCCGAACATTAAGCCTATTTGAAAAAAACGTTCTTTCGGATAATTAGCCAAGGTTAATTCTAAATTGCCATCAACCATTTTTTTGTTTACCACACTTCCCAGCTTAGCTAAATCAAAAGAGAATTTTTCTTCTTTAAGAGTCTCAACTAAAACTGCAGTAAGCGACATTTTATCAGCCTCCTCTTCATAATGTGCGTACTTCGCCGTCGGCATAAATAGCATAATAAAACGGTTGATTTTTCAATTCTTTTTCTGCTTCTTCGTAACTTTTCTCTGCGAATATGCGATAGATTGTTGTGCTAATGTTAGCTGTCTTAGTGGCAGGCAACTGAACTCCGGGATAATCTTTGTCTAATTCATAACCTAAAGCTCCCAACTTTTTTTCTAAGGTTTCCCTCTTTATCGGTTCTTTTACCATAAAAACAAATGACTTTTTATCTGCCATAGTTCTTAACCTCCAAAAAAATTGTTGATATCTAAAAAAGGTAATTCCTTTTTAAAATTATCGCAAATACGGCGCTGACGAACCCCCCACTATTCTTGAAGCGGTTACTCAAAAAACAGCCATTGCCCAAGTTTTCTTTTTTTTGCATTGGCTTTCCAACTTTTTTAACACTTTAAAAGAGTTGTTCTAATCCAATTTTTCCTTTTGTAATTTGCTTATATAGAAAGAGTTGTTTACTCCAGAATGTTTCGTTTCTTTTTTTATTTTGGCTAAAATGTCTTTATGGGGTGCATAGATTTTGCAATTCTTCATTCCATGACCAAAAGCCCGCCCTTGATAATTTGTTATTTCGGCAACACAATTTTCAGCAAAGCATAATGCGTTATATCCATTAATTTCTTCGGCTATTAAGTGGCAGTTCTTAGCAGAGTGTACGATGTTGCCCCCTTCGATTTTTTTGGCTGTTAAAGAAAAATTCTCAGCTATCCCAAATACGAATTCACCGTTTATTTTTTCTGCTTTAATCCTTATCTTATCTTCTTCTTTGCCTTTTAAATAATTACCAAACTGCCAAGCTTGAACTTCTTCAAACTCAAAATTGTTAAAACCTTGGTCGTAACTAGTTTGTATAAGGCTTGAAAAGAAAACGCCCCAAAAACCGTGGCGTACCATTTCGAGTATACTTACATGAAACTTATTGTTTTCATTAAACCTATTGATTAACGTAGGTTGGATTCGAAAAGTTTGTAAAAACTTTAGGCTTTCTTCAAAATACTCTTTGAGTTTAAAAAAGTCGGGCAGATATTCTTTTGTTTTGTCAAAATAATCCTGCCAATCCTTAATGGCAGCTTCCTCACTCGCTATAACTTGCAGCTTTTTTTCTTCAACAGGCTTTTCTGCTGTCCCAAAAACTTTTTCTAGCCCCATTTTTCTTTTGGCATCCTTCCTTCAATAAACTCCAATTCTTCTGGATCCCTATTAAACTGTAAGCTTTTACCTAAACGGTCTAAGGTGTCTTCATTCATGGAATAAACTTTCCCCCTCTTTGTGCCAAAACCAAATGATGAACAACTGGCTTTCGTTATCTCGACACAAAAATCTTCCGCGCAAATAAATTGGCGGGCACCTCCTGCACAGCCTATTTTCGCAATAAAATGTTTGGCTTTATAAAAAGAATCAAAGTAGCTACTGGTGTGTAAACTTTTTATTTCCATCTTTACTGGCTTTTCTTTCGTGCCATTTAAGTAATTGCAGAAACATTCGAACTCTTCTACTCTTCCAAACTTAAAAATTTCTTCAGGATTCTGGTTATAGCTAATTTGTATTAAGGGAGAAAGAAATGTACCATTGTCTACTCTATATGTTTTCCAAGTGTCCCAAATTCCTTCACCTCGCTTTTCCAAGTCCCACATAACTTTTTCTATTACCCCTTTAGTTATTTGGAAACTTGCAAGATCTTCAAGAAATAGCCTGTTCGTTTCAATTGAGCTTTTCTCCAAGAGGAATTTAGAAAAGGCAGATTCTTGTGTCACATATTGATTGAAATACGCCAACAGTTCGTCAACAACAGCTTCCTCACTAACAATAACTTGCAACTTGCTTTCTTCGATTGGCTTTTCCGTTTTTCCGAATATTTCGAGCCCCATACTGTTAACTCAAAAATATTCCGTATATAATAATTTTTGATAAAAATATTCTTATTAGAATAGTAGTTTATTAGGCAAATTTGGGGAAGCATCAACTTTAGATTTACCCCACTCAAGAAAATAATTGCGGGGAGCGCATCAATTTTTCCTACAAAAAGATTTTTAAGGAGGAAGCTAAGACCATTTCAATGTGGAGAGGTTATGAGACCATACGTTGGAATAACTGGCCCGGTAAATAATCAAGAAGTTAGAGCTATCTGCAGAGAATTCTCTGAAGCAGGATACTCAATGAATACCCCCCACATTCCTATGTTGGGGTTTCTTGTGAGCTATAAAACGCTTAATGGGCAACCAACGAATAATAGGAGATATCCCTCCATCAATGAAATTCCCTCTTTGTTGAAAGAAGCAAATCAGCAAGTTTTGGCTATGATACATTATAATTCAAAAGAAACTGATAATTTGTCTGACCAGGTTAGCCAAATCTTCAAAACAATTTACAAAGAAGGATTATGCACGGCAATCCAATTAAACATAGTTTGGCCGCCAACAGATCAAGTCAAAAAAATAAAAGAAAATTTTCCAGAAATGCAGATAGTCCTCCAAGCCTCGCACAAGGCAATATCAGGCAAAACCCCTGAAGAGATTGCGCAAAAAATAAAAGAATATGGGCGAGCGTTAAGTTACGCCTTAATAGATCCCTCGGGCGGAAGAGGATTGCCATTTGATTTAGAAACTTCGCTACAAATATATTCTGAATTAAGGGAACGTGTTCATGATTTAACTATCGGATTTGCAGGCGGTTTCACAGGAGAGAACGCAGCAACAAGAATAAAACAGCTAATTGAACAAACAAAAGAAACAGGCTTTTGCATAGACGCAGAGGGCGGCCTAAGAGATAAAATAACCCAAGAATACGGGGATGACCTGCTAAACATAGGCAAGGTTAAAGCGTATCTTCAATCTTCTTATTCTGTTTTGGAATAAGCTATTTCTTTTTAACGTGCTTCAAGAATTCGATAAATGCGGGAAGGAGGGAGATTATTATGATCGCATAAGTCACAACCATCAGATTGTTCTGTATTATAGGGATGGCTCCGAAGTAGTACCCTGCGAAGAGGAGGATAGCCACCCAGCCTACCCCCCCAATAATATTGTAAGCTAGAAATCTTGCATAATCCATTTTTCCGATGCCAGCTACGAATGG
This sequence comes from Candidatus Woesearchaeota archaeon, assembly GCA_016211095.1. Taxonomy (GTDB): domain Archaea; phylum Nanobdellota; class Nanobdellia; order SCGC-AAA011-G17; family GW2011-AR17; genus JACQSW01. The sequence goes on from JACQSW010000060.1 coordinate 14,300, forward strand.
CGCGAAAGTCCTTATTATTGGGATAAACCTTGCGAGTATGATTGTTTTGCCGCCATGCTTTTTGTAGAATTCCTTTGTCCTTTCTAAATGCTCTTTTTTGAAGAACCTGCTTTTTGCAAAGAATTTTTCGCCAAAATAGCTTCCAATCCAGTAGTTTACCGTGTCCCCTAGGATGGCTGCAGTTGTGAAGACAAAGAACAGGGCTAAAACGTTCATTATTCCGCTCGCAGCAAAGGTTCCTGCAACAAAAAGCAGAGAGTCCCCTGGAAGGAATGGCGTCACAACCAACCCTGTTTCTAGAAAGACAATCCCAAAAAGGATGAGGTAGACGCCAACGCCATAATTTACGACAAAGCCATCCAAGTATTTATCAATGTGAAGAACAAACTTAATAAGTTCAATAAACCAGTTCATAATTCAACCTACACTTTCTTTGTCATTAAAAAAAGTTTCTATTTTTAACAAACCATTTACGGGGGCATATGCTTGTTCGTTACACCAAAAAAATATGCCGTTAAGAA
>JACQSW010000002.1 GCA_016211095.1 Candidatus Woesearchaeota archaeon
CCCTATATAAGCCTTGCTACAAAAAAATTTTCTTTTTTTACAATTTTAGCAAATTAATTTTCTCTCTTTCGTAATATTGTTCCAGTTCGTCAACTGTTTTTAGTGCTTTGTCTTTGAATTTCTTCTTCCAAAAAGGAATTTCTTCTTCTAGTATTTGGTTGGCGAGTTCAAAATTTACTTTTTGGAAACTTATCGGGCAAAGCCGGATTCGTGAACGGAAAACGTTCTAAGAAAAAAAGAATTTTTTTACTGTTTTTTGTCTGCCATTAGGTGTTGTAGCTGGTGCTGGACCATCCTGTACTGCATGGCGCCCTGGGATAATTCCTGTTCTAGCTGGGCTGTTATTTGTTTCATCTCGCTTATTTGGCCTTCAACTATGTTTTTTGCGTCTCCAACGGTTTTCTTTACTGAAACAGCTGAGCCAACAGCCATGACAATCTCTTTGTTGTCTTTTAGCTCTCCCTGCAAGAATACGCCTGAGCCTAGGGGGATTAAGACCTTGGATCCCACTTTTAAGGATTCCAAATCTGTGAGCGCGTTTTGTAGTTGGATTAGTTCTGCTAATTGGTGGTCTAGATTAGATAAGTGTTGCTGCATTTGGTTGATTTGCTCGCTTAATATCCTGAATTCGGCGTAAAGCTGATCTTTAGTTTGATCCACTTTTCTTTACGCTCCCCTTTTTCTTCGCGGGCTTAGCTTCAGATTTTTTTTCTTTCTTTTTTTCTTTTTTAGAAACCGGAATTTGTTCCTTCTCAAAAGCAGACAAAACCTCTTCTGTGGAAGCATTCTTCTTTATTCCTAAAATCTTGTCGAGAGGCATGAGGTGGGTTATGTTGCATTTTCTTCGCCTCACATTCCCATCTATCAAAACATGATTTTTGTCAACAACATCAACAATTACGCAGTTATTGCCGCTGTCCCTTCCAGCTAGCTTCACACATAATCTTCCTACTTCAAGGCTCATTTTTTTTAACCCTCCATCCACCCCAAAAATTTATGCGCAAAACTTTTTTTTAAAAAATAATTGGAGCGGATTAATCCACCATTTTTTTTTTATGATAATATTTTTTCTTTAATTTTGTCCCTTACACATTTGGAGCAAAGCACTCCGCCAAAAGGCCTCTCAGGCCTCTTTTTTGTGAGGGGCAATCTCTTCATTTTATAAGGCAACTTATTTGGAACGCCCTTGAGTACATCTCCACAATTTGAGCATACCGCCTTAGACGGCTTTCTCCTCTTATATGTTAGCTTGGTTGTTCCCCCAGGCAGCTTTTTGAAAAGTCTCCTGAATGTCCTAGATTTGTATCCTCTTCGTGGCATATTTGTTACCTCGCATCAAAAAAAAATTTTTACTTAAAAAAACGGGTTAAAGGGTATTTAAAAAGCTTTCCTTTTAAAAAAATTTGGGCGCGGATTCTGGTTGTCCAATAAGGAAGAAAGGATTCTTCATTTGAATCTCCTATCAATCTTTTTAGTAGATTTTCAGGATTTTTCTTAAAGCTATGCTCATGACTAAGGAGAAGATTATGTAGGTCCATATCCAAGTAAGCCCGAATGGCGGCAGGTCCGGATTTCCTATCGCCGTATAATACTGCCTTAACCAACCAAATATTAAGATTATTGGAATGAAGGTTATTAGTGTTGGTTTCATGCTATGCATTAGGTATTTCATGTTTTTTTCCATAGCTTTTTTCTGCGCTTCCATCATCTTTTCCGGATGGTCTTTTAGCTCTTTTACCTCTTTCTGCAGAGCCTTCATTTCTTCTTTTAACTCTTTCATCAGTTTTTGATCAGTAAAGAATTTGTAAGCGAGAGTAACAATTAATGTTAATATGAAGCTGATTATTATTAGGCCGTAAGGCTCTCCCAAATTCATTATGGGCCCAAAAATTGTGTTGAAGAATGATTCAAACAAATTTATTCCCCTTTGCCCATCATAACTTTTCTCAATAACGGGTGCATATCCATCATGTGATGGCGTGCTAATTCTTCATAAAGATGATAAAGTATCATAACTGCCAACAATATACCTGTCCCTCTGCTAAGCGAGCCTAGGAGATCTGCGGAGGCTGCCAAAAATCCAATGGTTGCTCCACCCATAATAGTGAGGGGCGTTATGTACCTGCTAAGTATGTGCTCCAAGACTCTTTGGTCGTTTCTAAACCCCGGAATTTGCAAGCCTGAAGCCATCATCTGTTTTGCCTGGCTTCTTGCATCCATTCCTGCTGTTTGAACCCAGAAGTATGAGAATACTATTGATCCGACAACCATTACTAACATGTAAACTAATGCGTGCGAAATATCAGATAAAGCAAAAGAGCCTGTTATAATATTTTCAATGAGGTTCGGATTGAAAAGCCAAGCCACTAATCCTGTTGCAGGAACGTTTCCGCTGAATGTTCCAAGAATTGGATGCCCCCATTTTTCTAAAAGTTTTGCCCACAGCTGCAGATTTGCTATTAAGGCAGCTACGAGTATTACTGGAATGTTGGATGTGTACATAAATTTTAATGGCCACCTGATACCGTGCCCCCTGATTCTTCCGAATGAAAGCGGGATTTCTACCTTCATGGATTGAGCATAAACAGAGAAGGCAAAGACGATGACGGTTGCAAGTATTGCCGCTAATGCAATTGCTGCACCCTCAGGGTTTCTGCCTATTAATGATTGGAATAGCACCCAAACTTTGCCGATTGGGGCTTGTGCTGAGCCGAAAGCCCAACTTCCTGCCTGGCTGAGTGGGCTGAATGCTTTGATCATTATCTCTTCTGAAACTCCTGCCGCGATGAATAGGCTTATTCCTGAGCTGAAACCCCATTTGCTTATCACCTCGTCCATAAACATTATTAATATTCCCCCGAGGAATAGTTGGAAAACGAGGAATAGCTGCATTGTTCTGTAGGCTGCTGGCGGCAGGGCTGATGATGGTGCAAGCCCGCCCATGAAGACATAAATCATTGCTTCAAAAATTATGAAGAATATTGCGAGTGCTTTTTGTGTTCCTTGGAAGAATCTTTTGCCTTCTTGGGTTGTTAAATCAAATTTGATTAATCCTGAACCGTTAAGCAGCTGCAGCACGATTGACGCTGTAACTAGCGGCCCGATTCCTAAAGAGATTATTGAGCCGAACTTAGCTCCAAGAATTATTGACAGGAAGGTAAATTGTGAGAGTGCGTTGTCGCTTAAGCCGTAAAGCGGGATGATGCCAAGAATAAAAAAGGCAAACAATATTACTAGTACCCATGTGAGCCTCTCTTTGAAGGATAGCTTCTTCTGTGCTGGAGATTTAACCTCGGGTAAGTTAAGCAACAAATCTTTTATTGGCAAAAATCATCAAGCCCCTTTTTGTGCTTCTTTTCCATAATTTGCAGTTACGACTTCTCCGCCTGCTTCCTCAATTTTTTTGATCGCTGAAGAAGAAGCGGACTGGACATTAACTTTTAATTTTTTGTCAACTTTTCCGCTCCCAAGAAGTTTGTCAAAGCCGAAATCTTTGCCGTCTATGACAAAGTAGCCGTTTTTTTCTTTTATCTTGTCTTTTAGGATTAGGTTGTTAATTTTTTGGCTCAAGTCATTGAGGTTCATCACGCGTGGGTCAAACTTGTTTACGGATGTGAATCCCCTTTTTCCGAAGTAAGATAAGCCGTATTTCTTGATGATGGTGGGTTTTATGGTGTCTGCCCTCTTTCCCGTGCCAGCCATCCCCCTTCCTCCGCGGTTGCCTGCCCCCCTATGTTTTTTCATAGAGCCGTAGCCGTGTGTGTGGCTGCCGCGCTGCTTAACAACTTTTTTTCTTTTGAATCTCATCTTTAAAGCATCCTCATTATCAAATCATTGATTTTGTCTTTCCTGTAGCCTAACACTCCGCCCAAGCTGAACGGCTTCTTGATCCCTTTTCTCTCGAAACCTTTTGTTGGTGGGTGAAGTTTGAAAAAAATCTTTAACCCTGGAACGTCTTTTAAGTCTTTTTTGAAAGAGAAAAATTCTTTTGCAAATTCTTCAACACCCATATTTATTTTTTGTTTTAAGTATTCTTCGGTGAGTTTTTGTTTTGCAGGCAATTTGCCCCTTTTGAGAAGCAATTCCTTGAAGGTTTTCTCGTCTATTTCACCCCAAGTCACATAATCCTTGACTTTTCTTAGCATTCCAACAAAGCTGGGGGTGTTAGTTACGACGACGCAACTCTGATTCCTGTACAATCGCAACATATTCAGCGTCGCAATTATGTGGGTGTTCATCTTTACGCCTCCACGCACACGAACGATAGCAATTTTTTTATTCATTTTTTCCTTCAATTATCCCTGCCTTCTTAACAAATTCTGGCCTAATCTTGACTTTTCCCAAATTTTTTAACGCTTCAAAGCAAGCATAAACTAAATTTATTTTTGTGTTTGTTTGCCCCATAGTTTTTGAATAAACATCCTTTATCCCAGCCAAAGCTAGAATTTTGCTGCACTCCTTTTCAACACAAAGCCCTGTTCCTTTAGGAGCAGGCATTAAATTAACAATCACTGAGCCGACTTTGCCTGTAACCTTGAATGGTATGCTGTGCGATTCTCCACAGCCACATTCCCAACTTCCGCAACCAGTTTTAATCCTTATAAGGTTAAGCTTGGCCTGCCTATTGGCTTTTTCCCTGGCGGGAACTGTTTCTTGGGCCTTACCTTTGCCCAAACCAACATATCCGTCCTTGTTGCCGACGACTGCTACTGTTGAAAATGATGGCTTGTTGCCCTCACTGGTTTTTCTCTGTGTTTGTTTCCAAATTGTTCTTTTACCGCCGCCAAATTTTCCTTTTGATTGGCCAATCATGATCAAGTCAGATTGCAATTCAGGTATTAGGGCGTCAACGATTTGTTCTTCCATAATCCTGAAACCCTGGTCGAACACCTCTTTGATGTCTGTTATCTCGCCATTTTTAACTTTTTTTCCAAGCTCTGTTTTTGAGGCCCATAAAGATTTGTCGAATCCTCTTTCTTTTTTAATTCCGCTTTCATCCACTCTTGGTGCACCTGTTTTTCTCATTTTTTCGTTTGAACTCCGCTTATTATTGCCGCTTTAACTTCCACAAATTTTTTTGGGATGTCTTCTGCTTTTAAATTTTGTTTAGCATATTTTGAAAACTGCTGGCCAACTTTTTTTTGGGCAACAACCGCCACATAATCTGCGATGTGTTTTCCTGACAGCCTGTCAGGACTTGGAAATACCTCTTTTCCGCATAAAACGTTGAGGCCTGCATCTATTGCGCCTTTAACCGCCGCATAGAGCAATCCCCGAGGTGTTGACTTCTGCAATCCGAAATCAACTATTAATTCCCCTTTAAAGTTTTCCTTTTTTGCCTTTACCCCGCACAGTAGGCCTGTAAGGTAAGCTGAGGGCAAATTTCTTCCATCAAATGTCCACCCAAACTTTACAAGCTGTTTAGCGCTTGCTGAAAAGACAGTCTCATCACCATTAGGGCGGTAATTAATAACTTGCACTGTGACATTCCTTAAGGATCTCCTGATTATCAAGCGGGGCTTTTCTGAAACTAAAAGTTTAAGCCTCTTCTTGTAGTCTGTTTTGCCTTCCCTTTTTCGCCGGTATAGTAAAAATTTTTGCTTTTTCATTTTTTTGTGAATAATCCTGAGTCTGTAAGGTAAACTTTTATGTGCCTCTTGCTCCTAAAGAATCCTCCCTTCACCTTAGAATAAATTGTTCTAAAAGTTGATTTGGATATAAGATTTTTTTCTTTAAGCTCTTTTAAAAAAAGCCTTTGCGATCTTACACGATTAATCCATGCTAATTTTTTGGGCATTCGCGAAGTTTTTTTCCCGCGTCTCGAACCTGCGCCTTTTTGCCTGCCCTTACTTTTTTGTACAATCTTCTTCCTAATCCTAAATCTGGAGTTGCCTATTTGTGGTTTTGATTGTATCGCCAAATCGTTAATTAGGCGCCTCACATCAGCCTTTGTTATCGCTTCTTTTATCTCAGACAACCTATCAGGATCAAACCATACCCTTGTTTTTCCCACTTTCATAATCTGTGAGCTTAACCTTTTTTGTAAGACTAAATGTTTCATTTGGATTAGTCCCTCTTCTCCAGCACTTTAATTTTTTCCGATTTTTGACCCTTCTTTGTTTCGTGCTGCAGAGGAAGTTGTTGATCGTCTTTTTGTTCTTCAATTTTTTCTTGCTTCTTTTTTTCTTCAACTATTTTTAAGGCTTCCTGCTTAGCTTTTTCTTTAACCTCAACTTTTTTCTCTGTCTCTTCTTTCATTTTTCTTCTCTTCTCTTCCACTTTTCTTACGAATTCCTCAGCATCTTTGATGTTTAAAACATCAAATTTTAATTCTAAGCATTTTTTTAGCAAATCAATTTTTTTTCTCAAACCCAACGTTCTGCTTGTTATAACCCCGACATTTTGTGGGTTGAGCCCATTAAGCTCTGTGAGGTGTTTAATAACTACGGGAATTAGGCCTGTTCTGTGAAGGCCGCGCACCTGTTTTGGCGAAGAAAAACTTGGAGAGGGGTGTTTCATTCTTCCCCTAAACTTTCTTCGAAGTTTTGAATGCATACCCTTAGGCTGCTTCCACTTCCATGGAAGCTTTTTCCTATGATTAGCTTCCTGCCTAACAAAATGAGGTTTTCTCTTCTTAATTTCGCGTCTTAATTTGAGTAATTTTGCTTTTTCCATTTTTAATCACTTAAACTTTTTTCCCGCCTTTTCCGTCATCCAGATGCCGTCATTAAAGACTCTCCTATCAAATCCTGTGCGCCTAGTAGCTGTCTCTATGTTTGCAGCTGTTTGTGATACGGATGCGACATCCAGGCCATCAACGTTTATTATGTCGCCTTTAATGTCTACCTTAACTCCGCTTAGGATTTTTGCTTTCCTAGGGATTTTTTCTCCAAAAAAGTTTTTTATAACAACAGCACCGCCTTCAACTGCGACGCTCATTGGGAAGTGGCTGGAACAAATTTTTAATTTGTAATTGAAGCCTTCTGTTACTCCCAAAATCATGTTTTTTATGTGAGCCCTAAATGTGTTGATCATCCTTTTTGTTTTCTTTGAGCTTGTTTTAGGCGAGAGCACTAATTCGTTGCCCTCAATTTTTAAAAGTGTGGCTGGATGCGCAAAATTTTTTCTTAGCGCGCCTTTTGGTCCCGAAACTAGGAGATCCTCCCCTAATTCGATCTTAACATTTTGGGGGATTGCTATTTTTTTTATTAACCTATGCGATGGAATCATTTTTTTTAGTATACGAAAGCTAAGAGTTTGCCTCCGAGGTTCTTTTCAATTGCTTCTTTGTGAGTCATAACACCTTTAGATGTGGATACGATGATTAAGCCAAATTCTTTAGCAGGTAAAAACCTTTTTTCAAATTTCTCAAACCCGATTTTTTCAACTGGAAATCTCGGCTTTATTGCGCCACATTTGTTTATGCTGCCTAGCAGGTGAACTTTGATTAAGCCGCCTTTTCCGTCCTCCACAACTTCATAATCTTTTATGAACCCGTGGGTCTTCATTATGTTTAAAATTATTTTTGTTAAGCCGCTTGATGGTTTGATTAGGCAGAAAGATCTCCCAATTTTTTCTGCATTCAAAATGTTTGATAAAGCGTTGGATAATGTATCGTTTAATCCCATTTTTTTAATGTCTCCTTAGTCATACTTTTTGAATCCGAGTTTTGTTGCGTTTTCCCTAAAACACTGGCGGCAAAGGTGTAATCCGTACTTGCTTATGTGGGCTCCAAACCTTCCGCAGTTCCTACATTTGTTTGTAGCAATCCCAAACTTTCTTGGTTTTGGGACATTATGCTTTTTGAATTTTTTTAGTTTTATCGGCTTGTTTTTTAATTGTTTGAAAACTTTTTTATAATCGCTTGCTGTCATTTTGTTTATACCCCTACAAATTTAACTCCAAATTTTTCTTGTAAAAATTGCATGGTTTCCTCACGCGATATCTTGTTTCGGGCAGGAATTTTGTTTGTTCTTAACCTTCTGTGCTTTATCCTAAATCCTGCCCTCATTAAGGTAACGGCTGCCTCGAAACCTATGACCCCTATCTCGATATCATAGGCTATGCCTGGAACATCAAGGTATTCTTTTATTCCGAATGCAAAATTGCCTTCATCTGCGATTTGTCTAGGGTCAAGTGTGTCGGCTTTTGCTTTTAATAATGTGCGCAAGAGGTTTTCCGCTTTTTGGCGTCGAAGTGTTACTTTGCAGCCTATTGAAAGTCCAGGGCGAAGGCTCCATCCAGGTATTCTCTTGTTGGTTTTTGTTTCTATTGCTTTTGCACCGCCAAGTATTTGCAAGAGTTTCTTTGCTTTCTCTAGCTCAGGACCAGGTTTACCTGTCCCTATGTTAAGGGTTAATTTCTCTATCCTTAGTTGTCTCATTGGATTCATTTTTATTCAGGTAGGCTAACAGCAGATTTTTCTTTGCCGATCACAAATGCATAAGCTTTTGCTGTTTCGATTACTCCATCCTTTGTTTTTAATAGCACATTGTCCTCTTTGCTGCCTTTAAATTGTTTTACCTCTTGTAAGTGCCCTATTTCTGCAATCTTCTTCCCCCCTATGAGGTAGATGACTGCGCCTTTTTCAAATTTTAAGTGGTCCTTCAATTGTTTTTTTGTTAAGTCCATTAGCACAGAATCTCCAACTTTGAAGGTGTCTTTCTGCACCAACAAGTTTGTGCCGTCATAAAAGTTGAGTTGTAATTTTTTCCCGCGAATTAAGCTTTTTCCCGTGATTTTCAGCAACTTTAGGTTGGCTTCTTCTGCCCCGATAGGGTGAAGCATAAATCTTCCTTTTCTGTCAAATAGTATTCTGTGCTGCTCTTTGATAGCTGGGCATTCTATAACATCCATGAATCCAACTGGGAATTTCAGCTCTTTCCTCACCTTCTTATTTACTATGATTTTTCCTTGGTTGAGTATTCTTTTTATTTCGGTTCTTGTTTTTGCGTATTTTAGTTTCTCCCTTAAAACAAATCCTAAGGGCATACTTTGGTCAAGCGAGTATGGGCCGCAATTTGTTTTTAACACAAATTGTGTCTCTTTCCTTTTTACCATCCAATTTTTTGGTGCAGCTATCGCCATTAAGTGATTTCTTACCATTATTTTTTCCTCTCCAAAGTTTTCTTCCTTTTTTTATCATCTAGTAAAAGGTCCATAACGATTAAGTTTGATGGATGAATCGGGTACAACGCTTTCGTTCCGTCTTTTTTTATTTGTTCAGCACCCTCCACATACACTCTTGACTTTTGGAGGCTAACCTTTGTTATTTTCCCTGTTTTGCTTTTGAATTGTCCACGAACAACCTTAACTTTGTCCCCCGCCCTGACTGTTATGCTTCTCATCTTGTATTTTTTCATTAACTCTTTTGTTAAGTGTGCTGCTAGCAATTTTTGTTTAACGTGGAGGGGTGCATTACGCACGAAAGCCCTCTGCTTTCTAGGTTGAACGCTGCTCTTCCATGATCTTGACCAATTGGATTCCATTATTTTTTTTAACCTCATATAACTATGCTAGCGACTTTAGCCACTGCTGGCCAGCGCTCTGTAACTTCTTTTGCTATTGGGCCCTTGAAGATTGTTCCTTTCGGGTTCCCCTTATCATCTTTAAGTATGATTACTGCGTTGTCTGCAAATTTTATTCTTGTGCCGTCCGGTCGCCTGTATTCTTTTTTTTGCCTAACAACAATTGCTGGCACTACTTGTTTTCTCATATCAGGCCTTCCTTTAACAACAGCCACATTTATTAGGTCTCCAACTGTTGCTGACGCTAATCTTCGCCTTGTTCCTTTATACCCTTTTACAGTGATTAGTTTCACTTCCTTCGCGCCGGAATTATCGCAGCAAACCATTGACGCCCCTACTGGGAGCGACCTAACCATTGACGCTTTTAATGCTTTCATTTTTGTTTATTGATAACTACAAAACTTTTTGTTTTGCTTATAGGCCTGCACTCCATTATTTCAACCTTATCTCCCATTTTAACATTTAAGCATGGGGGATTATGGGCCTTTAGCCTGCTTCTCCTTTTTTCGTATCTTTCGTATTTTGAAACATAAAATATTCTGGGCCATTCTACTGTAACTGTGTGATGTGCATCCCCTTTTATCACTGTCCCCGTGAACCTTCTGCCCCTTAGTTTAAGCCCTGCGTGAAATGGGCAGTGTTTATCTTCGCACACTTCTGTCGGCGAAGGCACGTCGATTCCTATGTTGTATTGTTTTTTTACCATTTTATTTTCCTTAGTTTTTTTATTCTGTCTTCAGGCCTCCCTATGAGGACTTTTCCATTGATTTGAAATGTTTGATTGTTTATGTGAATGTTAAGTGTGACGTCCTCTTTTAGGACTTTTTTGGTTTTGCCGTTATGCTCAATAAGCAAGGTGTTTTTCGTTTCGTCAACGATTTTGCCTTTTATCCCGACGAGGGATTGGTTTTTTGCGTCTATTATCTCTGCTTCAAGCCCTATCAGTTCGCGCTTAGCGATGTTTTGTGTTTGCGGCATATTGCTAGTTTTTAATTTGTATTTTTATTGTTTCCGGTGCGAAGCCAAGTTCGGTTAAGCAGTTTTTTACTTTCTGTGCATGGTTACCTTGCAGTTCAATGTTGCCTTCTTTTATTGTACCCCCGCAAGCGAGTTTGGATTTAAGATTCTTTGCAAGCTCCTTCAGTGCGATACTTTTTGTGTCAATCCCTTCTATTAGCGTTATCTGTTTCCCAAATTTTCTTTTAACGACACTGATTATTATCTGCTGCTCTTCCTTTGCTATTGCTTCACAGACACATAACTCTTTTGGTAAGCCACATTTAGGGCAAACTTCACTCATCTGCTTTTTTACTGATTACCTCCATATTTTTTTCATTGATGCGGGTTGATTGATTATTTTTTTGGTGGGATATCATTTTTATTCTTGCGATTGTTTTTTTTATTTGCTTCACTTTGCCGGGGCTTTCTGGGACTGTGCCCGTGGATATTTGAGTATTAATTTTCATCAATTCTTTTCTTAGTTGTACCATTTTTTCGCCAAGATCTTTCACGCTAAGCCCTTTAAGTTCATTCATCTTTTTCTTTGACAATTTGCTTCACTCCCTTCTTGGTTGTTGTTTTTTTCGTTGGCGCTTTTGCTGATTTTTTCTTAGCCGATTTTTTTGGTTTGTCTTCTTTTTTCTCGGATTCTTTTGCTTCTCCAACTTGTTCTTGGCTTATAACTTCTTCTTTTATTTGTTCAATTTGGGGCTTGCGTTCTGCTTCGAGCCTAATAATTTGAACCCTGTCGGGGAGTTGGACTGTGGAAGGCATGATTTTAACTTTTACGCCGACCGATCCTGACTTTAGGTTGGCAACGCAAAATCCCCTGTTTACTTGGGACACAGCTACTTCGCCGCATTTTTTTAGGTAACCATTATAGAATCGCCAACTTTTAGCTCTTTCACTTGGAACGCCCCTGCCGCCGATTACTATTTCTGCGCCTAATGCTCCTGCGTCCATTATTCTTTGTAATGATTGGTAACCTAATGATTTGAATCTTTTCGCGCCAAACCGTTCTAAAATTCCAACAATGTGTTCGGCAACGGATTGCGCATCCAAATCAGGGGTTGTTACTTCGACAACTTCGATTTGTGGATTGTCCATTTTGAATTTATCTTTTAAAACAGCAGTTAATAGTTTGATTGTTTCTCCTTTTTTTCCGACGATCAGTCCAGGCCTTGCAGTGTGGATAACTATTTTTTCTCCAAGTGGCGTCTTTTTGATTTCAAAAAAGCTGAATTTGCCTGTGCCAATTTGCTTTGTTATAAAGCGCCCTATTTCAAACTCTTTGAGTTTTTCCATTACAAATTTTTTCTCAATCATTTTTTTATTGTTTTACCTGCCCCAAGATTTTTATGAGCTACTTTTGGAGTAACGTTCTGCTTTTCTGATTCTTCGACAACAACATCAACGTGGGTTCTCTTCATTTGCCTTCTTCTTTTTCTCCCAGAACGCCATTGTGTTGTTCCCTTGTTCGAGATAAAATTTTTGATTATAAGGTTTTCGGCGTCTAATCCCTTATTTTGCGCGTTAGCCTCAGCAGATTCTAAAAGTGCGAGTATATATTGGGATGCTTTCATCGGGTACCTTCCCGCTGACATCCCCGGTTTGTGGCCCCTGTCTTTAGTGTATCTGTTCAAAGGTATTGCCTGTTTTTTCTTCATCACATTTTCAAGTATCCTCTTAGCTTGTTTTGTCTTTCTCCCAGCGAGGTATCTCCCCATTTCGATTGCCATTTTGAATGAAATAGGCAAATCGAGCCCCCTTGCTTTTGCTGAGTGTTCATCGGCCATTTTTATTTAACCGCCACAGCTGCGCTTGATTTTGTTGCGCCAATTCCAGGAGCTGAGTGTTTTACTGGTTGCCTTGTAAGGCTAAACTCTCCAAGGTAATGCCCTATCATGTCACTAATGATCGATATTGGTGAAAACATTTTTCCGTTATGAACATAAATCATGAGCCCCACCATTGATGGGACAATAACCATATCCCTGCAGTGTGTTCTTATAGGCTTTTTTCTTTTCCCTGCTTTAAAGCGATCAATTTGCGTTATCATTTTTTTCTGCATGTCTGTGAATCCCCTTGTTAGTGTTCTTCTTTGTCGGGAAGGCAACAATTTTGCAAATTCTTTTACATCCATTTCTTGTAACTCTTTTAGGGTTTTCCCCCTGTATGTGAATTCTTTTGCCATACTTATCTCCCTCTCCCTGTTTTTCTTGGGTGTATCAATCCTACATTTCTTCCTGATGGCGCAAACCTTGGCGCAATCTTTGGTTTACCTGGGTGCCTTCCTCTTCCGCAACCGAATGGGTGGTCTACTGCGTTCATAGCTACTCCGGATGTTTTCGGGTATAGTTTGTTTTTTGCCCTCATGGCATGCATCCTTTTTCCCGCTTTCATAAAAGGTTTTTCTTTCATTCCCCCGCCTGCGACAACCCCTATTGTTGCCCTGCATTCTCCGTCGAAAAGCCTTATTTTTTTTGAAGGAAGGATAACAGACACTTTTTCTCCTTTGACTAGGATTTTCCCGAATGTGCCTGCTGTTCGGGCAAATTTTCCGCCATCACCGGGCATTGATTCAATATTAAATATGAGTGTTCCTTCTGGTATATTGCTGAGTGGCAAGGTGTTCCCTTTTTGTGCTGGAGCTGTGCTGCCTGAAGCTACTGAGTCATTAACTTTTATTGTTTCGGGCGCAGCGATGAGTGTTCTTTCTTTATTTTCATATTCTATTTCTGCAAGCGGCGCTGAGTGACCTGAGCAGTGAACTAAGTCGACTACTCGCCCATATACTACTCCACTTTTTTCTACATCATCATACATTCGATGTTTTATTTGCCCCCTAAATTTGAAACTGGGGGACCTGTAGGTCATAGTTCCCCTTCCACGCCTTTGTATGATAAGCCTTTTTCCCATTTTAGATTAGTCCTAACTCCGTTGCTACATCAAGGGCAGGGGTTTCTGGTGAAAGTTTTAGGTATGCCTTCTTTTTTCCTTGAGGCGTTATAACAGTGTTTATTTTTTCGACTTTTATTTTGAATAATCTTTCTGCTTCTTCTTTAATGTCTTGCTTTGTCGATTTTCTCTCCACTATGAATACGAGTTTGTTTTCTGCTTCCATTAGCCTTACAGATTTTTCTGTCGCTAGGGGGTGTTTTATGAACGCCTCTGTTTGTTTCATTTGTTGCTAACCCCTTTTACGTTTTTTTGGATGTTGGTGAAAAGATCTTTTTCTTCCATTAATTTTAATGCTTTATCTGTGAATATGCATAACCTTCCAGCATCACAGCCAGGAGCTAAGAGTTCCGTATTAAGGGACTCGACTGCAACGATGTCTGTTCCGTGAAGGTTTCTTGCAGCCTCCATTAGTTTGCATTTTTTTGAAACGACTATCAACGGGCCTTTTTTGTTTTTGTATTTTCTTCCCCGATTCTTTCCTTTGCCAGCCCTTATACTCCTTTGAGAAATTCTTTCTAGTTCTTCTCCAAGCTTGAGTTTTTTGAATACAGCAATGGCTTCTTTGGTTTTTTTCAAATCTTCTATCTTTGCTTCAACAACGATTGGCAAGAATTCAACTTTTTCAACTTTATGACCCCTGTTTTGCACTAACGCCTTTATTGCTGAAGCTGCAAGGGCTGATCTTAAGGCCTTTCTCCTTTCCTTAGTATTTATGTGTTCTTCCCAATCTTTTTCTGCTTTTGGTGGGTGTGCCCTTCTTCCACCAACTGTTCCCGGCGCAAATGCCCCAACCCAGAAAAAGTGCATTCCCCTTCTAGTCATAATTTTTCTTGGAACTCTTGATATTCCTTTGCCGTAACATCCCCTATATTTTCTTCTTCTCTTGGATATTTCGGCAGAGTACCTTTTTCCTGCTTCAACATAAGCCCCATAAGGCTGCCTGTTTCTGCTTTGTATAACGAGGACGGCTTTTTTAATTATGTCTGGCCTGTATTCTTCTTCAAACTGTTTAGGAAGATTAATTGTGCCGACTTTTTCTCCTTCCAAATTTAGTAACGCGATTTTCATCTTTTTTGTTTAGACGACAAGCTAATATAGCTTAGTTGGGGTGGTGCGAGCTTCAGTTTTAGCGGAGCTCGCCTTGGCTCTGCTAAAGTGATTAATCTTTTTGTTGGCCCACCAACTGAACCTTTTATTAAAATGTAATCATTTTTAACTAAACCGTACCGTAAAAATCCCCCCGCAGGATTGATTGTTTCAGGCTTATCTGCTATTTTTAGTATTCTTTTGTTAAATTCAGTTCTTTGGTGGTTTCCCATTTTTCCCGGTTGGGCGACTGTGTACTCTACCCTGTTTGGGTGCCATGAACCTAATGTCCCTATTCCCCTCTTTGTTTTTTCTGCTTTGTGCTGCCTTATCTTGACGCCGTATCTTTTAACTGTGCCTTGGAATCCTTTGCCTTTTGTGATTGAGTGTGAATCAACAAATTGCCCCTCAGTGAATACTTCGCTTACCCTTATCTCCTTGTCTAAAAGTTGTTTCGCAAAGGCTAATCTGCTTTTGTCATCAACGCCGCCTATGCCCACTTCCATTACTTCAGGCTTCTTTTTCCCAAAACCAACCAGTTTTGGCTGAGTGTATACAACTAGCCTTAAGTCGCTGAACTGTTCAGGCTCTTTTCCATTTTTCTTCGGAAGATGGCCGATTTTCCTTTCTAGCTCTTTATCAAGCTTTGTTGAAAATATTTGAGAAATTAGCTTTGTCCCGTCAGGTGTGGATTGATAAAATCTTAAAGCAAAAACTTTAACCGGGGGGCACTCGATGACGGTTACAGGGCAAGCGATTGCCATACCTTTGAATGTGGCATTCGGATTTGATTCCTTCATCATCACATGGGTCATTCCTGCCTTGTATCCGGGAAAACTAAGAAGTTTGTTAGTTGCTCCCCTTTCCCAAGAGGATATCCTTGCATACATCCTTCTAGCCCTTTTCCTCGGCCAAATCTGCATACTTCCTCGACGTGGATGACGTATATTTGCCATTTTTTTTATTTACCCATCTATGTAGTACTTCACCTTCCTGATGAAGCAGCAAGTTATAGACGTCAACTTGCACTCGCCTTTTAAGAAACTAGCAAGCCTAACTCTCTTATTAAATGGAAGATAACTGCACTTCCATTTTGTTTATGAATTTTTATTGTGTTTGAGAACAAGCAGACATTTATAAAGTTTATGGTCAGTTTTTTGCTTTTGCGCGATCACATTTTCCGTTTAGCACAAAAAGGTTTGGAACGTTACTAAATTTTTATCTCCTTCCCAATTTCTGGTGTTATCACGTTTTTGTGTGTTTTTTTGAATTCTTCTGGCCATTGAGTGTGCATGGGTATTAGTGTTTCTGTTTTTATGGTTTTTATGATGCGGGTTATGTCTTCTTTTGGCGCGTGCCCTGATGAGTGGAGGTGGTGCATGTGGTCTGTTTTTTCTGAGCTGTGCTTGACTTCTCTAAACTTGAAGTGTTTGAGCCAGTTTTCCCTTATTTCTGTTGCTTCTTCATTTTCAGGGCCTTCCAGGAAGTGTTCCGATTGTGAATATATGTAGTCTGAGCCTGTTTTGGGCTTTATTGAGACTAGCTCGAACATCCTGTAGAGGTTGAACATTATTACTAGCTCATCCTGGTTTTTTCTTACATAGTCAGAGCCTATCATCTTTTTCATGTAGGGCCTTTCCCATTGATCGTAATCCTTTTCTGAGTAGGCGCAGCTTCGCATAGCCCTATAATAAACTAGGATGTTCTTGTCTGTCATTACGTCTGGCAACCCCATCTTATCCTTTAAAGTATAGTATAGGTGTGCTGCTTTTGAGTCTATCACAAGCTTTCTGCCATTGTCTACTGTTGCTTTGTAGAAGGTTTTGAATCTGTCAACGTTAGTCCTGCTGAAATCAGTGAGTACAAGATTTTTGGCTTCGCCTATTATCTTGTTAGCTTTCTTGTAAACATCTTCTTCTGTGTGGTTTTCTTTCGAATCATAAGCCATTCTCGTGCCTTCGCACAGCATCGCTACGGGGTTAGCTTTTTTCGCCTTTCTTATGAATTCTTCAGTCATGCGTTTTTCTGGCCCATGCATCCTAATATCGCCCGTATAGATTACTGGCCCTGAAGAAGTATGTATTATGAAGCCGTAGGCTGCTGGCATGCTGTGATCAATATGCACAGGCTCTATAACTAAATGCTTTATTTTTATCTTGTCGCCTGTCTTGAAAACCTTATAATTATGCCCTTCCTTGCCATAGTTTGAGAACGCAGGGCTTATCTCTTCATTTATATCCATAATCGCCTTTGTCCCATGGCCCAAGTGTATTGGTATCTTAGGGTCTAAGAATCTTATATGGTTGACGTGATCCATGTGGCAATGTGAAATAAAAACGCCATCAACCTTAGGAGCTTGGTACTTCAGCTTAGAACACTCCAGCATCCTCTCGCTGTAAATGCCCCCGATTTCCGGCAAAGTCTTAAACTCAAAGTAGTCGAGCATGCCATACTTGCCTTCCCTAGGCTGCAAATACTCAATAGTATAATCCTTAAAAAAAGAGAAACTCTCACCAAAATCAAAAAAAAGCTTCACACCCTTGTCCTCTAACAAAATCTTATTCCCGCCAATCTCATTGGCACCACCGTAGAAGGTTAGGGTGGTCATTTTAGCTTTTGTTTCCCCCCGTATATTTTTCATTGATAATTCCTTTATCTATCATTGCACAAAGCATTCGTATTGTAGGATCATCTTCTTTACCTTTTCTCTCTTTGCCTTTTTGTAGCAAATCAATTAACTTAACTAATATATTTTCATAGTAAATGATTTCAAA
>JACQSW010000057.1 GCA_016211095.1 Candidatus Woesearchaeota archaeon
CTGTTTAGCTACCCCTCAAAATTTGACAAAATATTCCCTTGAGGAATAATTTACTGCCATTTTTTGATGAAAAATATTCCAATCGTGACAAAATTGCACCAAAAACCACTAAAAACGGCTATGAGCTAAACAGTTACCATTTGAAGAAGGTTTCAGTAGCTTTTTGCCACGTACACTATGTGTTTTGCTTCTTTGCCGCAAATAACACATTTGTCTGTTTTTTTTGCTTTTTCAGGGTTTTCAAGTTTTATTCCGCAGACGCATCCGCCTACGGTTTCTTCTTTTAGGATGTCTGCGCATTTTTCCCCGTCACTGCTTATTGAGCAGAAAGGCACTTTCACGAAGCCGCGGTAAGTCCGCATTATTTCTATTAGCTCTTTTTTGCTGTTTGTTTCTTTTGTTTTTCCTTCAAAGTATTTTTCTGCTTTTTCTGCCATTTCTTTTTCCAGTATTTCTGCGCTTTTTTTGATTTCTTTTTCTAGCTCCGCAATTTTTATTTTCTTTTTCTCCCTGCTTGTCCTTCTGGCGATTGTTAGCGTTTCTTCTTCAGCTTCTTTAGGGCCGATTTCTATTCTTATTGGCACGCCTAGCATTTCCCAATTGTTGAATTTGAATCCAGGAGAGTTTTCTGTTAGGTCAACTTCAACCCTGTAACCGAAATTTTTTATTTTTTCTTTTATTTGTTGGCATTTGGCTATAACTTTTTTTGTTTTTTCTTGGTCTTTGCTGAAGGTTATCGGAACGATTATTAGTTGTGTTGGGGCAACATCAAAAGGAAGTATTAGCCCTGTGTCATCGCCGTGAATGCCTATTAGCGCAGCCATAATCCTGTATATTCCCGGGCCAAAGCATGTTTGCCACGGGTATTGCTCTTTGCCGTTTTCGTCTTGGATTTGGATTTGGTATGCTTTTGCAAATTTTTGCCCGAGGTCGTGTGTTGAGCTCATCTGGTTTCTTTTGCCGTCCGGCATAAGTGTGTCGGATGCATATGTTTCGTCTGCTCCCTTAAATTTGTCCCATTGCGGCCTTTTGAAGAAGATGAATGGCAGTTTGAGCTTTTTTCTTACAACTTCTTCCATTATTTCCATGTCTTTTGTTATTTGTTGGGTGGCTTCTTTGTGTGTTGCGAAAACGTCATGAGTCTCGTAGAACATGAATTCCCTTCCCCTAAGGAATGGCCGCGTTGTTTTTTCATTCCTGAATACGGTTATTCTTGATTGGTATCCCTTGAATGGCAGGTCTTTGTAGCTTCTTATCCATAAGGCGTATATTGGGTAGATGGCTGTTTCCCCTGTTGGCCGAAGAGCGACTCGCCTTTCAAGCTTTTCTGTTCCTGCTTCAGTGACCCAGAAGACGTCTGGGGCGAAGCCTGCGTGCTCTTTCTCCCTGATGAGGTTTTCTTCTGGTATTACTGTTGGGAAGAGGAATGGTTGGTGGCCGTCTTTTTCTACTTCTTCGTCGAAGTAGTCATAGACTCTCCTTAGGATTTTGAATGCCCACGGCCTATGGACTACGAATCCTTGGACTCCGTATCTTATGTCAACAAGTTTTGCTCCCTGCTCCAGGCAGACTTGGCTGTACCATTCAGAAAAATTTTCGTCTTTCTTGACTGTTATCCCGATTTTTTCTTCTTTACCCATTTTTTTTTCAATAAAATTTTTGTGTTATCAAAAAAGTAGCTTGTTGAATGATTCAGCGAGCATATTTCCCAGATTAGCAGCGGTTTTTCTTTGCTCTTCTTTTAGCAAAACATTTTGTGAAGTTTCATAACTTTTAACGTCTATTGTGAAAGAAGTTACCGGGACTGGGACTACTTCTGTCTTGCACAAAAAATGTTCATTCTCTCCGTAATCCGCCCTTTTTCTGCCCCCTAAGAGTACATAATTCGGGTTGAGTAAGGCTGCTGCGAGAGCGTAAGGCGTTTCGCATCCATACGCATTTTGGCATTTAAAACAGAAGTCTTTATATTTTTTTATTAGGGAAACACC
This sequence comes from Candidatus Woesearchaeota archaeon, assembly GCA_016211095.1. Taxonomy (GTDB): domain Archaea; phylum Nanobdellota; class Nanobdellia; order SCGC-AAA011-G17; family GW2011-AR17; genus JACQSW01. The sequence goes on from JACQSW010000057.1 coordinate 1,989, forward strand.
GCAGATTTTATCGCTCACCTGCAATATTGCTAACTCTAAGTCTTTGTCTTGTTCCAAATCCCCAACAACTGTGTTTACCAACTTAATTTTTGGGTTTTGGATAAGCGGGGCTATTTGGGGGTTTGCGCCAATCAAATCTTTCAAGTAATTCGTTAATAACCCTAACCCTATCTCCGAATTGAAACTTCTTTTCTTATCCTTCAATCTTTCAAAAATCGAAAAATAAACTTTTTCATAAATACTGTCCAAGCGGTGATTGGCCATAAAAAAAGAATAAATTTTTTTGTTTATTTAAAACTTCCTTTTTTTTTGATTTGCCAAAGTTGTTAGTCCATGTTGTCTGACAAATCTGTTAGGACTTGCGCTAGCTCTGGGAAGTCTTTAGCGAGGGAAATATTGGCTTCGTCTTCAGCCAGCATAGCCTCTTCTTTGGTTATTACTTCTTTTGTTATTTTTATGTGGTAGAGCTCATGGAGGGTTATTGCCTTAACAAAGTCTTCCTCTTCACTTTTTGGCTTGCCTTTTACGAATCTGTTGATTACTTCTTTAGAGAAACACACGCATTCCTCTCCGCCAATGTGCAGCCTAAAGGCAGGCGTAGTGTCCACGTGCGGCGGCAGCAGGGAATCTTTGCCTAAATACTTGATAAAAAGCGTTTTGTTGAATATTTTGAATGCGGGTTTTTTTATTTTGTATGGAAAAATTTTATAAGTATGATCCGCTATTTTAAGTATTTCCGCCTCATCCATCATACATTTTTATGTGAGCTACTACTATTTAAAATGTTAGCAAAAATTTTAAAAGGAAAAATTTGCTGTACCTAATTTATGAAGACTGAGAAGGAGATGCTTAAGTGGATAAGGTGGGACAAGAGCAAAAACCCAAAGGATTACACGGTGTTTTATTTTGACCGGGTGCTGGATAAAGAGGTGGAAGTTAAGTTTGAAGAGATAGAAGAAATAGAGGGGCGCTTCATGACCATCAAGGAATCAACTATTCCCCTTCACAGGATCACGAAGATAAGAATGAATGGTAAGCTGGTTTGGGAAAGAAAACGCGTCAAGGTTTAAATTTTTTTTTGTGAATTCAGCCTTTGATCAGCATGTTCTGGACGATTTCTGCTAAAGTTCGGCCTTCTTGCAGATGATTGTTAGGGACTCCGCATCCAGCCATTCTCTCAAAATAATTGTTTATCTCGCCGGAAATGTCCCTTCCAAGCTTAATATTGGAGCCCACATAATAATATTTCATGATGCCTTCCTTGTTTTGTGGAAATAGGTGCCCAAGGATTAGTTGGCTAAAGCTAAAGAAGAATCCTGCGACAGCCTCTGATTTGTTTTCAAAACCATCCTTGTTAATCATTTTTTTCATAGAAACAGCAATGGTGTTTTTGTTGGTGTTCGGCGTTAAGCCTATGAGGCTGGTTTGAACTATTTGTTCGTCAATAATCCCCATATGGGAGCTTAAGCAGTACAGCTTTATGCCGCCAAGATTTAGCTTCTCTATTGCAAAGGCAGTTTTGATGTAATTGTATTCGAATCCGCTTAGCAGCGGGTATGGGCTGAGTTCTTCCGCAATGGCCAATTTAGAGATTAACAATTCATGAAACTCTTTGTAGCTGTCTTCAATCATTTTTTTGGTTTAAATCTTCTAAATATTTTTGTGGATTTCTGAATAGTTCTTCAGTGACCACAACATTCTTGATATTTGTGGATGGCAGCTCGTATTTTAATTCCATCAAGAAGTTTTCGCAAATAGTGGTTAATCCCCTAGCCCCTATACCTTTTCCGTAGGCCATCTTAGCTATTTCCCTTATCGCTTCATCTGTAAATTTGATTTTTATGCTGTAGCCGGCTAATTCTGCCTCGTAATGCTTGAGTATTGATTCTTGGCTGTTTTTCAGTATGTTTTCTAAGTCTTCTTGCTTTAATTCTGAAAGCGCTGTAATTACTGGCAGCCTGCCTATAAATTCTGGCAGAAGCCCGTAGTTAACGAGGTCTTCTGTTGTTATTTCCCTAAATAGCTCTCCTGTTTTTGAAACAGTTTGTTCTTTGCCGAATCCTATTTCTTTCTTTATGTTTTTTCTTTTTTTGATAATGTTTTCTAATTCTGGGAATGCCCCTCCAGCGATGAAAAGTACGCCTTTGGTGTTGAACATTATTTTTTTCTTGCCTACTTCAATTGGCACTTCTGCGCCTTCTATGATTTTTAGAAGCTCTACCTGGACATCTTGCCCTGCTATGTCCCTCTGCCCGTAGCTGTTCTGTGTTCTTATTTTGTCTATTTCGTCTAGGTAAATTATGCTTTTTTCTGCAGTCTCGATGTCTCCGTTGGTTTTTGCGAACAAATCGATTAGCATGTCGTTCACGCTGTTGCCGATGTAGCCGCTTTTTGTTAGTTTGCTGCAATCCACTACTAATAATGGTACGTCGATTAGTTGAGAAATTTTTTCAAGCATGTACGTTTTTCCAACTCCAGTTGGCCCAATCATTAAAACGTTGTTCTTTTTTATTGGTGTGCCGGGATTGTTTACTAAGCAATCAATGTGTTTGTAATGGTAGGCTACTGCAACGGCGATGTCCTTCTTGGCCCTCTCTTGGGATATGACATATCCATCAAGGTATTGTTTTATGTCTTTTGGAGTGAAATTTTTCAATGTAGGGGATGAAACTTGCAAGTTTATTTTTTCTTCTAGCTTTTCGCTTAATGGGAGGTTTTTGTTTCTGCTCTTAATCAGCTCTTTCATTTCGTCTGGCGTAAGATAAGAAGGAGAGCCTGAACCTTGTTGCTTAGCCATCGATTTATAATGCTAAGCAGAGATAATATATAAATCTTTAGGCGGAAAGAACTAAGAAGTAGTGAAATTTTGCGGAAGATTTAAATAGGGCGCTACAGCTTTTATGAGTATTAGCCTTAAAAAAAATGCGTCGGGGGCACAAAAAGGTTAGTGGAAGCTTGAATTCTTTAGAGGATGTTATGTTCATCGCCCCTCACGACGTGTTGAGGAGGGAATATTTCTCCTTATTAGACGAAGTTTCTTTAAGGACAGACGAAGAAAACCGCAGGCTGCTTTTAATGCAGTCATTTGTTGGGAGAGCGCAAAATGGCAACGGGCATTATTGCAGGGAAAAAAACGTTAACACTACCATGGACGATTTGGTGGCTTTTGAAGACGAAATAAAAAATTACTGGTCGCTCAACAAAAAGCTCACATCAGGAGAGGTAAGGGATTTTATTAAGAAAAAGAGGCAGGAAAGAATCGACTCAGCCAAGGGGTGGGTTAAGAGGGCTCTAAAAGGCGAGAAGCTTACACACTTAGCTGATGAATCTGACAGCCCATTATTTGGTGTTGAAAACTTTAGGAACTGGCAAGTCAAAAACCCAATCAACGTTTTAAAAGGGATATATTACGGCAGCAGGATGGACAATTATGAGTGGAGAAAAAAAGTAAACGAAAAATACGGAACTGAAATTGGCGGCGGAATTTGCTGCGCAATAAACTTTCAAAGAATGCAAGAACACGACCTTGATTTGTTTCTGCTGTCAAAAAATGCGTGGTCAGAAGATGAAATAAAAAAATTCAAAGAAGAAGGAGTGATAGTTGACGAAACAAAAGTTGAATCCACAATGCTCATTAAAAACGCTTATGTAAGGAAGAAGGTGGGCAGCGGCGTAAGCGATGACTTGGCATTGGTAATGGCGGGCATGCTTCACGGAACAGACGGTTTTTTTGGGTTGTTTCTTGCTGACGCCATAGACACCTGGGACAAATACGTTCCAAACATTTATGCTGGCGGCCAGGATGAGCTCCTCGGTGATTTTATTGCTCAGCACATTTCAAAACAGGATATTCCATCTGAAGAGGACGTTATGAAGTTCATCTATGCAGCAGCCATGCCTGCCCACAAAAAAGAATTCTTCTCGGACAACTCACAAAGGTATATGCTGCAAATTGATGATAATTTAGACCAAACCGCCTTGGAAAGCCACTATAAATTCGTTAAGGGGCAAAAGTTTAAGAGGATGAGGCTGGGCCATCATGGCAGCAAAGCAAAAAACACTACTCTTTATGCTTACGCAACAGAGAAGTTTAAAGACGTCTATAGCTCTTCTTGATCTGTTTCAATAATATTTCTGAAGAATCCGCCTTCGCTTATGTGCATCCTGTTTCTGAGCATCCTGTTAAGCAGCTGCTCGATAGGCCCTAAGTCCCTAACGTAATAGCGTGTGGATTTCATCAATTTTTTTGCTCTTAACAATTTCTCCAGGCCTTCCCTATGCCTTACGGGGGCGGATGCGCTGTCTAAATTTTTTATCTCGTTTCTCAACTCTGTGAATTTGTAAGCAAAATAATCGCGTTCAAACTTTACGAGCTCTTTCTCTTGGGTTGCCTGATAGTGCCTAGTCTCTATGTGCGGGAGTATTGTTATTAATGGGAATCCGAAGGTTAGCACGCAATATTTTTTGAAATCGCTAAACTTAAAGTGTTTAAAAAAATTTATGAAGCCCGCTGCCTTAATTTTTCTTATCTCATCCTTATAGAATGATATTGTGAGGTCGTGCACGGTTTTTTTGAATTTTGAGAAGTGTCCTCCTTGGCCGCCGTGGTATACGTCGCCGTTGAGTATGTCGTTAAGGAATTCCTGCTTGTTTGTTGCCTTGTCTGAAACAGTCCAAGTAAGGCCTAACCCGTCAAGGGTGTGTGAGTCGCTGCCGCCAACGCCTACTTTTCCGTAGAGCGCTGACAGGATTTGCGCAAATTCGTTTTCCCTCTGCAATGTCCCGTTAAGCGTTTCTATAGTTGAAAAGTATTGGAGCCATTCATCAATAATTTTTGGGGTTAGCGGAGGAGAATTTTCAGCCCTGTTCACCTTCCATCCTGGATGAGCCATGAAGTAAGGCTTTTTTTCTTTTTTTATTAAGTCAATGAATCCGATTAGGTTTTCCTCTTTTAATTTTAATAGTTCCTCATGGATTTTTCTGTCTAAATCCAAAACAACAACCTCTAGCAAGTGGCCTTCATCTGAGCCTTTGACTGTGTACTCGCAGCCAACTATGACATCTTCCGGGTGTTTGTCAGCTAGCCTTAACGCGTCCCCTATGCTGTTGTGGTTTGTTATTGCCAGCAAGTCAACTTCTTCTTTTGCCCTGCGGTAAACATCATCTGGCGTTGTGTAACATTCTTGTGTGCCGAACCTTTCAGCGAGGTTATGAGAAACTATCCTTCCCGACTCAGCTGTGTGTACATGAAGGTCCGCTTTTAAGCCAGGAATTATCATTTTTGGTCCCAAAAATATTTAATTAATCAGCTCGAAAGTATATAAGCTTTTTGGGGTGGCCGAATTATTTTGTTTGTTTTTTTAGTATTTTTCCTAAATCAATTTTTTCTTCAGGATTTAGTTGGGCTGCTTCTTTTTCAACCACCCTCGAAGCGTAATAAGACCCTAATATTCCGCAACTTTTTAGACCGTAGCCGTTTATCATGCCTGAGAGGAAGCCCGCTGCGAAAGCGTCCCCTGCGCCGTTAGTGTTGCAAACAGTTACTTCAAATGGCTCTATGAAGTGCTGCTCATCTTTTTGCTGGATTATTGCGCCTTTCTTGCCGAGCTTAACAACTGCTATTCCGCATTTTGTGCTTAATTCCCTTATTGCCTCTTCTGGTTTTTTGGATGTTAAAGCCTCAGCCTCATCCTCATTGGCGAATAATATGCCAACATAATTTTTTAAAACATCATTTATATTTTTTAGGTTTCTTGTTATTAGTTTAGAGTCTGCTAAGTCAAAGCTTATTATGCCTTTAGCTTTTTTTGTTTCCGCCATTGCGCCTGTGACGACGTCTCCTAAGCTTTCTAATTCGTAACCGCTTGTGTGAAGGTATTTTGTTTGCCTTAATTTTTCGATTGAGAGGTCTAAGCGAGAAAGTTTGGATGATGCCCCTATGTTAACTGCGAATGTCCTTTCTTTGTCAGGCGTAATTAATGCGATGGCAACTCCTGTGCTCTCCTCTTTTCTTATAAGCAAATTTTCTATTCCCCGCCTCTCTAAATCTTTAATCAGCAGTTTTGCGTTTTCGTCAATGCCTACACTTCCGCAGTAGGCTGTTTTTGATCCTAAATGAGCCACTCCGCACACAACGTTGCCGGGAGAGCCGCCAGGGCTCTTTCGAATGCTTTCTTTTAAAAGTTCCTCAATCCTTCCTTGCTGAGCTCCATCTATCAACGTCATAACCCCTTTTGTCAAGCCCAGCTCTTTTAAGAACGAAGGGTCTATTTGGGCAGTATAATCCACAATCGGATTCCCTAAAGCAATTAAGCCATATTCTTTTTTCATTTTATAAAATTGAAAGAGTTGTTCACCCCATGAGAAACTTGCACTTTTATTTTATCTAAAACTTGTTGCTTTGGCGAGTAAATTTTGCAGTTTTTCATAAACAAACCAAATCCGTCGCCTTGGTAGTTTTGTATTTCGGCAATGCAATAATTAGCCCTCTCTAAAACCCAATATCCATGGATTGTTTCTGCTTTGATTCTTATTGGTTTGTTTTGTTGTGTTTGCAAAAAAGCACCAAAATAATCAGCGTTGATTATGCTAAATTCAAAATCATTAAAACCTTGGTTGTAGCTGGTTTGAATTAAGGCGGAAAGAAAAATACCAAAATAAGCTTTTGCAGGCCAATTAAATTTTTTTGTGTCCCAGTTTTCGTTAACCGCGCTTATTAATTCTGGTTTGATTTTGAAACGTTGCGAATCAAATCTGTAAGTGTAGAATTTTTCTTCAGATGGTGCGTTTAAATGGATAGATTGTTCAAAATAAGCTAACAATTCAACCAAAGTTTTGTCCTGAACGCTTTTATCACTAACAATAACCTGTAAATTCTTTTCGGGTTCAACTTTTTCTGGTGTTCCGAATACGTTTTCTAGTCCCATCTTTAACAAGCCTTCGTTGTTACAATTAAAAAGTGACGATATTTAAAGGTTTCTAAATTATTTGCTCTTCTTCACCCAGCAGTAAGGGTCGCAGCAGAATTCTTTTTTTGAATGATACGCTGCTGCTTTGCATCCCCCCATGCAGCTCTCAGAAAAGCTGCAATTTGGGTCATAGCTTTTTATGTTGGCAAATTTTTCCATCACCTTGCTATTGAGAATTTCATCTAGGCTGTTTATTGATAAATTGCCGGCTACCATGTGGGAGATGAAAGAGCAGGGGGTAACGTCGCCGTTTGCTTTTATGCTGATAAAGGTTTTTCCGCCAACGCACTGCATGTCATTATAGTCAACTGGCGAACAAATATAGTTAAATTCTCTTGCAACGATTATTTCCGGTTTCTCATCCTTTTTTTCGCCTAACAAATAATCAACAACGCCCTTGTATGTCGCGGGGTCTAGCATTAATTCAGTTGTTCCGTTGCCGCAAGGGATGTACTTCATAATCCTCCATCTCCTAACCTCTAATTCCCTGCAAAGTTTTAGCAGGCTTGGCATTTCCGAATAGTTTTCTTTGGTTAATGTTGTTGCAACATCAACTTCGATGCTGTAATTTTTTAGGATGCTTATTGATTCTAAGACTTTTTTAAACAAGCCTTTTCTTTTTCTGAAGGAGTCATGTTTTTCTTCCATCCCGTCCAGGCTTAGCTGCAGCTTATGCAAGCCAATTTCTTTAAATTGGGCAGCCACAGATTCATTGATTGTTGACCCGTTAGATGCAAAAGTTGTTGTGAACCCCAACTCTTTTGTTGTTTTAAAAATTTCTAAGAAATCTTTTCTGAGGAGCGGCTCTCCGCCGCCGTACTTTACCTTTTCAACTCCAATCTTTTTTAGCGCATAGAGTGTTTCGATGATTATTTTTGTGTCGAGATCCTTTTGTTGCGCGTCTTTTGAATAGCAGTGGCTGCAATTAAGGTTGCATTCCCTGGTTATTTCCCATGCGACTTCAACAAGTTTTTCCATTTTTTTTAAAAAAAGGGTAAGGGGATTTGTTTTTCCCCCACCAAATAATTCTTTGTTTAGTTCTCTGATTTGTTTGTTTCTAAAAAGTTTGTTGTTATTTCTCTTTGTGGCAGCTCTTCTAGAAAGGCGTAGTGGCCTCCTTGTAATACGTCTGCTAATAGTTTACTCATCTTTTTTACCTCCTGCAAGTTTGGTCTTCTCCCCATAGGTTGTTTGTCAAGTCGTACGCTATCCCTCGGCATCCCCCCCTACAGAAGTCTAGCCTATCGCAACTTTTGCATCTTCCCCCAACTTTGCTTTTTACTAGCCTCAACTCTTTTAGTTGCTGGTTGTTGTTCCAAATTTTTTTTATGCTGTCTTTTAATGCGTTTCCTAGTTTGAACTCTTTGTGTAGGAGGGCTGCGCACGGGTATATGTCGCCGTTTGGGAGAATAGTAATGAGCCTGTGGCCTACCGGGCAACCGGCTGTTGGTATGCTGTTCAGTTCGTTGTCTCTTAATGTATATTGCAGGTTGCTGACTGAGCCGCAGTCAATTGTTATGTTTGGGTTTTCGTTTTTTCTGCAGCAAACTTTTTCTATTAGTTTTCCGTAGTCTTCGTAATCTGCGCTTAGCTCTTTGAAGGTGTTTAAGCTTAGGTCGCCTTTTTTTAGTTTGATAAGCGTTAGGTAGGGAATTTTGTTTTTTGAAAGCCAGATTATGAATGCTGGTATGTCTTTGATGTTGTTTTTTGAGACGACGCAGTCTATGCCGACGCAGATCCCTTTTTTTTGCAGAAGACTTATTGATGCTAAGGCTTTTTTGTAAGACCCTGCGCCTCTTAATTTGTCGTGTGTTGATTCTTTGTGGCTGTCTAATGAGACTTGGCATTGGGCTAGGCCCGCTTTTTTTAGCTCTTCAACTTTTTTTTCATCTAGCCGCCAGCCGTTTGTGGTCATGCTTGCTGTGCAGCCAGCTTCTTCTGTGTATTTTACGAGTTCTGCTAATTCCTTTTTTAGTGTTGGCTCTCCCCCGGTAAATCCGATTTGGAAAATGCCTAATCTGCTGAGTTTTTTTATTATAACTTTGAATTGTTTTACGCTTAACTCTTCTGTTTTTTTGTTTAGCTCCCTTACTGAGCAGTATTTGCAGTTCATGTTGCATTTGTTTGTTAATGATAAGTGCGCAACAATTGGCATTGGCAGTACCGGTTTGGTTGTGTTGGCTTTGTACAGCTTGTTTTCGTAAACTTTCTTTACCGGCGTCGGATTGTAGTTTTCAAACTTCAGGATTCCGTAATTGGCTAGCCTATTGAAGAATTCTTGGTGTTTTTTTGGGAACTCTTTTTGTTCTTTATACTTTTTGAATAGGGTGTATTCTTTTTTGTTTAAGCTTAGCACCATTCCTTTTTTTGTGAACAAAAGGTGCTGCCGGTCTTTTTTTCTTACAAATTTTAGGTCGTTTATCATTCCCAAATATGCATACTGTTGTAAAAAATTTAAGGCTTGCTTACATAAAAAATACAACACTAAGGAAAGTTTTATAAATTAAAAGCCAAAAGTAGAAAACGAGATGCTCGACCAGCAAACAATCAAAAAAATAAGCGAATTCGTCTACCAGAAACCGAGAACCATACAAGAAGTCGCCACCCTCCTAAAAAAGAATTGGAGAACCGCAAACAGCTACATAGAAAAAATAGCGGCAGAACAAGGAACACTATCGATGAGGGCATTCAGGGAAGGAACCCGGGGTGCGCTAAAAATAGTTTACTGGAGCAACATAGAAAAAATCTCCTCAACCACCTTCCAGGAAAGGCTGTTCAAAAAAATAGAGATCGGGGCACAAAAAACAGACTTCTCGCCATTCGACATCTACCAATACGTTGATGAACCAAAAAAAGAAATAATCATCGCTGATTTAGAAAAAGAGCCAAAAACAGAAAACCTAAACAAATTCTTAAGGCAAACCAAAAAAGAGCTCTTTGCCTTCTCAGGAAACCTTTCATGGATAAACAAAAAAAACGTTGCAGAAGCAATAGAAGAACTGCTAGAGCACAACGTAACAATAAAAATACTCTCAAGAGTAGACATAGCCTCAATAAAAAACATCCAAAAAATATTAGCAATCGAAGAAAAAGTTGGAAAAAAACTAATAGAAATAAGGCACTGCAGCCAACCGCTAAGGGGATTCATCCTCGACGACAGCACCGCACAATTCAACGAAGAAAAAAAACCAGAAATTTACAAGCCAGGAGAGCTGGAAAAAGAACTGCTGATAACATACAGGATAAGGGATGAAGAATGGGTTGGGTGGCTGCAAAAAATTTTCTGGAACCTCTTCAGGACATCAATAAGCGCAGAAAAAAGGTTGAAAGACATCGAAAAAATGAACAAAGCAATCAAAAAAAGCTAAGCCATCTTCAACTTGCCAGTCAATTTGTCTATCTTTTCTTCATCATCGGGACCAATAGCCAAACAAGTCGTTGTCGGCTCGTTAAAAAAAGTTTTAGCAGCATCAGTAATCAACGCATTTGTAAGCTTCGCCTGGTCTGCAAGTTTCCTGTATTCGAGAAGCTCTTTCTCATCATTCACCTTCAAAACAACCTTCTTCATGCCCTCCCTTCGCCACTCCTCAACCGCTTTTTTTTCAGATTTAAGAGTTGCCTCCACTGACGCGTGAGCAACCTGAACCGAAGCTTTCCCTAGAGGCATTTTAAGGTCATTTCTCAATAATATAACCTGTTTCATACAACAATAAGCATACCCCCCATTATTTAACTTTTTTGGATTAAAAAAATAACTCTCTTTTTGAAGGGATAGCTGAAAAATTTACGATAAATCCAAACAAAATTTTTTCAATCCTTGCAAGATGTGCTTATTGATGGATTATAAGGATTCAGTAATAAAGAAGCTTACAAAATGTGACCTCCTCCCCGCACTGAAGTGCGGGGCTTCCTACGAAGAAGCCCTTA
>JACQSW010000058.1 GCA_016211095.1 Candidatus Woesearchaeota archaeon
GCTTAGGTCAATGCTGAAAGAATTAAGCATCGAGGCTAAAATTGACAAAAATCAATTTAAACTTCATATAAGGGGGAAGCGTAACCTAACCTTATTTTTGGAAAAGATACCTATCAAATCTTTTATAAAAAAGCAAAGGCTAATCTCCAACTTAACTAACTTTTATAATTATAAGAGCGGGCCAATGCTCATAAAAGAAAAGTATATTCTCTCTAAAATTGTTGGTGAGGATTTAACTTTAAAAGAAATATCAGCTTTAACAGGAATTAATAACCTTCCGCAAGTTAAATTTATAATAGACGATTTGAGAAAAAGGGGCTTAGTTAAGAAAGTTGTAAAAGGGATTAGCCAAAGACCCAGAAAAAAAATAACTTATGCCTCTTTAAAGCCGATGGAGAACAGATTTTATTCGTATATTGATGAGGTATTAATAAATTCAGATTTAATAACAAAAACAGTTGATTTTGTTTCTTTTTCTGATTATAATGGGTTTGTTTATGACATAACCAACGCTCAAGACCTGCCCAACTTCACGTTGTCTAATGGCATAATTGTCCATAACTCCACAAGATCAGAAATCATCGACAACCTATTCCAAAGGAACTACGTCCGGGCGTCCCCGATTGAGGTGACGCAGCTCGGCTTAGTGACCATTGAGACGTTAAAAAAATACTGCCCAGAAATTCTCGATGAAGAGCTGACAAGAACTTTCGAATTAGACATGGAACAAATAATGGCGCACAAAAAGAATAAGGAGGACATTCTTGAAGAAGCCAAGAAGTTCCTTACAAAAACCTTAAAGCGTTTCAAACAAAACGAACAACAAATCGGAAGCGAGCTCGGCGAGGCGCTAAAACAAACAAGAGAAGAAGAAACAGTCGTCGGAAAATGCGAAAAATGCGGCGGCAATTTAAGGCTGATTCGCTCTAAAAAGTTTGGCAGCTGGTTTGCTGCATGCTCAAATTACCCAAATTGCAAAAACACTTTCAGCCTGCCTTTTGGCTTGCCTAAACCTGCCGGCGCTGTTTGTAAGTCTTGCGGCTCACCTTTAGTTTTGATGATAAGAAAAGGCAAGAGGCCTTACTCTTACTGCATAAACAAATCTTGCCCTGAAAAGCTTGAGTGGCAGAAAAAACAGCAAGAGCTTAATTCCTAAATTTTTAAGCAATTTTTGATGTCTTGTTTCATTCTTTGAGAAATCACTTTTACCTGTTCATCTTCTGGAAGGGTTTCTAAGAAGTAACCGATTTCTAGCGAGGCTCCAGCAGCTTGTTTTCTTCCCCCCCCAAATTTTTCCCCCCAAATTTTTTTTACGACTTCTCCTGCGTTTATTTGGTCGGTGCTGCTTCTCGTTGATACCAGCACTCTGTTTTCGTAGATGCCATAAACGATTACGTGCTCTATTCCTTGGCCTTTGAGCAGCAAGTCCGCTGCTTGTGCGAGCGCATCTTTTTCTTTTACGATTCCCGCGCAGGCTATGCAGTGCATGCCGATTATTTCGCTGTTATTTATTGCTGTTGCAATTATTTTGAGAGTTGCAGGTGAGATTTGCGCGTTGACGATTTTGTCTAAGGATTCTATGTCTGCAAATTTTTTTAGGTAAGTTGCTGCTTCGTGGTCCCTCTTTTTTGCGTAAAGCATTTGTTGCGTGTCTGTGTATATTCCGTAGAAGAGGGTAGTTGCAGTTTTTGTTCCCTCTCTTTCTAAATCCACTTTCAGCGTTTTTATGAGTTCAGTGATTATTGTTGATGCTGATCCTGCTTCTTGGTCTATTTGTATGTAGGCTTCTTTGAATTTTTTTGGGTTTTGTTGATGATGGTCTATTATGATGATGGGTGTTGCGTTTTTTGGGAGGACAGCATTTTTTGGTGTGGTGTCTACCATTGCTGCTTTGGTGTATTCTGTTTGGTTGGTTAGCGGTTTTATTTCTATGTCGAGCCTGTTTATCATTGACTTATTTTGTTGGTGGCTGATTTCGCCTGAGTAGAGGATGTCGCTTTTTATTTTATAGCTTGCAAGAATTTTTTGCAGGCCTAAAGCGCTGCCGATGGAGTCTGGGTCGGGATGTTCGTGCATGAGGATGGCCCAGCTTTCTTTTTTGTTCTCTTCAATTATTTTTATGAGCTGTTCTATTTTTTTCATTTTCTCAGAAGGTTTACAACTTTATAGTGGTATTTAAACCTTGCGTTTTTTTGAGCCGTAAAGTTAACGTCTATCATAACATAGCAATTAAGAGAAGTTTTGTCCCCCCGAAAATTTCAACCTCTTTAGACTTTTTGAGGCAAACCCGCAAAACCCGAAATAGGGGGGGGCAGCCCCATTTATAAAGCTTAATTTTGTTACAACTAAAAAGTTAGTAAAC
>JACQSW010000059.1 GCA_016211095.1 Candidatus Woesearchaeota archaeon
CTGCTTCTTTTATCCTTTTTTCACTGAGCATTTGACATCAACCTGTAATATTCTTCTATTCCCACTAAAATTATGTTATTTTTTATAGCTTCGCTTACTACTGTAAATTCCTTGCTTTTTGCCATATGAATAAATTCTTTGTAAGTTGCTAATGTAAGATGAATTTTTTCGGGCCATAAGGAGATTATTGAGCGGATTTCTTTTTCATCTCCCCCTATTGTTAATAAGTCAATATCAGAATGCTTGTTTGCTTTTCTTTTGGCATGAGAGCCGAATAGTAATGCGATAAATGGGAATTGTAATTCAAATAATCTTTTGTGAAGCACTAGAAAATCCTTATTTTTTAATAAATCCCATCTTCTTTCATATTCAGCCTCAAAAACGCTTTTATTAAATTTGTTTGTAAACTCACAAATTTTTGTATTGCCTATCTTTGCTACTTGTATAAGCCCTTCTTTTTCCATTTGGGACACATTTTCATGGGCAATCCTGTAATTAATTTTTGCTCTTTCCGCTATCTTTTTAATTGTGAATTTTTCCTCTGTGTGGCTTATCAAAAGTTTCAGTATCTTTATTTCAGCTTTCATTTTCATTCACAAACAGATTATTACTTATTGTAATAGTATTATTACTTTTAGTATATAAAACTTTGGGTTATCGCCTGCATGCTCTATCTAGTCATTATTTCCTGTTGCCGGCCTAGACGATTCGTTTTCCACTTTTGGCCTTTCGGATCAACCTGACTAAAAAAAGAAAAACGCCCAAGGCAGGACTTGAACCTGCGACCGCATGGTTACGACCTTCTCTAATTGCTTAGAGGGTAGGACTATACCTTCACCATGGCTTGACTAAGCTTTAGGTGGCGAGTGTCTAGTCTCTGCACCTTCCCAAAAAAAAATAATTTTTGGGCTTGGCTCAGGATTGCCCCCCTCGACAGGTGGGTTTCCCTGAATTTACTCGCTGTTCATTCTACAGTTTCCCATAGAAGCTGCTAACCTTCTATTTTCGACATGAATCTCCCGATGGCAATTTGCACAAAGCAAATCACATTTTTTTATTTCCTTCTCTACTCTTTTCCAGCTTCTGCAATGGCCTTTTTTGGAGATGTTAAAATCTTTTTGCGCTGGATCCCGATGGTGGAACTCAAGCACTTCCGGATATTTGTCGTATCCGCACCGCTTGCAATGCCCGCCAAGGGATTTTATCACCTTCAGGCGTATTTCCCTTCTCCGTTTCGCCACTGCCGCTATGATGTATCTTCTTCTGTCGCTGTATTTTCGGGTCTCTTTTTTCATATCGAGCTTTCGTTTTACAGCCATGTGCTCTACCAAGCTGAGCTACCTGGGCATTTGAATAGAAAACAACTTTCCAGAGGTTTAAAAAACTTTCTATGATGCGGTAATTTGAAGAGATTTTATAAAGGCAAAAGCATTTTTTTGTTATGATGGTTAGTGTTGAAGAGTTTGATGCGTTGAAGGGTCAAAGGAACCATATTTACAATCATTGTTTTCGGGTTAAAAAGTATTCTGCAAAAATTTGTGAAAAGCTCGGCTTAGAAAGCAATTTTAAAGGCGATGTTGAAAAGGCGGCGTTTTACCATGACATTGGGAAGATGGAGTGGAGCGAAGGTATTCTTAATGAATTTTACAAATTTGGCCCAAAAGATTTTGAAAAAATAATCAAGCACCCAGTCGAGGGTTATGATATTTTAAAAAAGTATTTTGGGGAAGCAAGCTGGCTTGAATATGTTCTTTATCATCACGAAAAGCTTGACGGCTCCGGCTACCCGAAAGGCTTAATGGGGGACGGCATCGTTTTTGGGGCGAGGATAATTGGCGTTGCTGACAGTTATGACGCAATGTTTCGGCATTACCACAGGAGAACAAAAAAAGAGGCCTTAGGGGAGTTAAAGAAAAATAGCGGCATCTTGTTTGATAAAAAGGTTGTTGAAGCGTTTATAGAAATTGCAAAATAATTTTTTTTTAGTCGAGCCACTTCTTGTTGTTTATTTTGTCAGGCAAATAAGTGTCTGTTACAAAACTTATCCCTTTTGCGCTTAAAGCTTCCAACTCCAGCTTCACTCCTTGCTTTAGCATGTGGCTTAATTCTTTCTGCCATTCCTTGCTTTTGAACCAGGGGTATTGGATTATCTGTTTTGCCCTGCTTTTGTCCTGCTCATTCAGCTTGATCGTGACGTTATCCGGCAACTTGTAAATGTCCTTGTCAAATGAGCTTAGCCCTAAGAATTTTGCTGATGGCACAGCCATCCTCTGGCTTTCATAAGCCAGGTTTATGCTTCCCTGCTTAATAACTGAGTAGATGTAGAATCCCCACGGGTCGTTATCTACGAAAACGTAGAGGGGCAGCTTCAGCTCGTTCACTAATCTGAAGAGCAGCCTTCTCACTCCCCGCGGAGCCATGCCTTGCCCGTGTATAAGTATGCATTTGTGTTTTTTCCAAAATTTGTCCTCGTTCAGCCTTCTCCACACAGCATCTTTTTCCACCATCAAAATGAATTTTGCTTCGCAACTCTCAAACTCTACAAGGTTTTTTTCAACTATTGATGGCACACTCCATCCGCCACTCCCCATCTTGCTGCAGTCTATTTTGTCGCCGGAATCAATAAGCTTCAACGGGCCTACAAGCGCTCCCCTGTTTGAGGCAAAAAGGTTTAGTTCTTCCCTCAAAGCGTCTATTGTTACCTCTAAATCTTCAATTATTAGGTCAGAATCCATTTGGTCGTCGAAAGTGTTTTCATTTGAGTCGCCTATCGTGTGCTTGGTCATGTAATACAGGTCCCTAATGGATGTTGTCTTGCCTGAATCAATCAAAGTTTTGCATGCTGAGGCGATGAGGAAGGTTTGCAAGAATTTTTTGGCTTGCGCAACGTTAAAGAAGTATCTTCGCTGCAATTCTTTGCCAAGCTCGATTATGGATTGCTGCTCATTGAAGTGAACATTCGACAAGCTCCTCACTGGTATGTCAATGTAAGGGTTTTTGTGCTTATGCGCTTCTTCAACAACGTTTTCAGCTGCTTTTTTTAGCTTAATCGTTGTGATTTTCGGGTCCCTTCTCTCTTCTTTTTTATTCACTTGCATCTTCACCCCCGATGGTTCTCTTTTGGGCGATTATTAGCAGGTCATCTTTCAGCTTTTTTTTGTCGAAGTGCGTTAAGCTGCTTAACGATTCCACCAATTCATCCATGTATAGTTCAAAGACTTTTTTTCTTTTTGTTTCGTAGTCCCGCTTTTTTATTTTTCTTATGTGCGAGGCTAGCTGCCTGCCGCATTCCTGCAATGCAAGCTTTACTTCCTTGATTATTTCTTGGTAGCTTGCGATTGCTTCTTTGCTTTCAGAGGTGAACGGCACCCAAACAGAGCTCAGATGAACCATTATCATCAATGGAGCTATTGGGAGGCTTCCCCTGCTTTGGCTTATCCCATAATTTCTCCACGCAGTTCCAAGTATGGCCTTGGTTATTGCGCAAGAGCCTTGCTCGTAAAGAAGCGGCACCCTGTTCGCAAATCGCAAGAGCCTCACAAAATCATCAAGCGGCAAGCTACCCCCAAATGCGAGAGCAACTTCTAGCTGAAATGGGTTCCCCCTATAAACTGCTGGCGGCCTCGTTACTGCAGCGTAGAATTCTGCATCAACTTCTTTTTTTAAGCCTTTGATTAAAGTTTCTTCTCCGATTGGGGAGAGGCAGTCTGTTGGCGGGGCAAAAATCTTCGTCTGCTTAATCGCCTTCATAAGGTTGTCTGCTTCTTGCCTGCCGAGCTTTATGGGTTTTACATCTTCAACAAGATTTGCTTTCAAAATTATTTCTTTAGCGACCTTCGAGCTTACCCGGCAAAATTCGGTTTGCAAAAAGCTTAAGAGAGTTCTAGCTTTGGTTTCACCCATCATCTTCATAAGCATGCCAAGCTCTACCCCATAAGGATGCGGCTTAATCTCTTTAGGCTCTTTCGGGAGCTGCTCAGTTGCCCTCGGAAATTCCATCTTTTGCCCTTCAGGGTTAGTGTATATTATGTGGGCGTGGGGGTTGGCTATCGCAGTTTCTTTTAAATAATCGTCAACGCTTTGTTTTCCCTTCAAATATTTAGCTTCCAACTCTAATTCGATTTTTGTGCCGTGGTCTTTTTCCCACTCAACCACTTCCTGCTTGTGGATTACCGGCTCATTGTTTTTTGTGTTGATAGTGAGCTCAAAATAGTGGGCGGGTTTTTTCGGAGCGATTTTAGAAGTAATCTGGGCGGGCTTGCCCGTTGTGAGCTGGCCGTACATAACCGTCGCTGAGACCCCAATTCCTTGTTGACCACGAGATTGCTTCATTTTATGGAATTTCGAGCCATACAGCAATTTTGCAAAAATCCTCGGTATCTGCTCCTTTACTATTCCAGGGCCATTATCTTCAACTCGCACTATGATTCTAGATTCTTCCCCTTTCACAGGGATAATGTCCACTTTTATTTCTGGCAAAACCTTCATTTCCTCTGCGGCGTCTAAACTGTTGTCCACAGCTTCTTTAACGGCTGTGAGCAAAGCTTTCCTCGGATTATCAAAGCCTAATAAGTGCCTATTTTTTAGGAAGAATTCTGAAACTGATATCTCTCTCTGATTTTGCGCAAGCGTTTCGGCAGCAATTTTTTCCTTTTTCGGCGGGGGATTGTCTGTTAATTGTGTTTGAACCATTAATTTTTCTAAAACTTTGGAGAAATGCAGGATTAATAAATTTTTAGGTTCAAAACAAAATAAATCAAAAAAAAGAAAAAGAATGCTTTTTTTAGAATTTCTTTTTTGAAACTGGTTTGGGCGAGGCTTTTTTTGGCGCCAAATTTTTTGGCAGCTCAGCTTTTTGGGATTCTTCTTCCAGCTTGTAGACGATGTCGCCGCCCCTTGCCCTGTCTTTTGCTTTTATGCCGATTTCGTCACCGCTATTCGCTGTTTTTACTGGTTGCCTGTTGATTTGCATTGACTCAAGCGTTTGCTGAAAGTTTGTTGTTGCCCCTTCAATGCTTATTTTGTCGCCCACTTTAAGCGTGGCAGTTAGCCTTATCGCTGCAACGCCTATTTCGCTGAAAAAATGGGCCACTTTTCCAACTTCTTTCTTTTCCATTTTTTAATGCTCACCTCATTACAAACAAAGGATTAGAACTTAGATTTATAAAAGCGTTGCGATAACACAATTAAAAAAATAAGAAGAGGTGAACTATTTTTTCTTCTTTTTGTACCTGCCGCGGCTTTCCACTCGCTCAAGCCGCTTAATAACCATTGAAGATTCGTTAAAATTTTTACAATAATTACTAAGGATTTCGTTAAAGCTTTTTTTCCAATGCTTGTAATGTTTGCTTTTAAGCGCTTGTTTGAGCAGGTAAATATCAACGGCTTTATCTTCGTCTTTTGTTGAAAAAAATCCTAGCCCGAAATCCAAGAAAAAAATTTTGCCATCTTTCAAAATCATGTTGGACGTTGTCAGGTCTCCATGGATGAGGTTGGATTTGTGAAGCTCAGCCACCATGGAACCGATTTGTTTGAGGGCTTTTTTTCTATCAAAAACATTCATAGCATCCAAAACGTCACGAAGCTTTTTCCCATCCAAAAACTCCATCTCTATAACCATTTCCTTATCAGATGAATTAAAAAGGTCCGGCACGTTGATTACGCCCTTGGCTCTTGTTAAAAGCCTAACCTCTGCCCGCGTATTTTTTTTCCTAATCTCAAGGTCAAGTTGCGGAATGCGATACTTCTTCGGCACCCTCTCTTTTATTATTTTGCCGCCTTCCAAAAAAATTTTGGCTTCTGCGCCTTGATGAAGAAATATTTTTGCCATCAGAACATTTTGAAGCCTTTCGGCATTTTTTTCTTGAACTTCTGCATAAGCTTATTCGGGTCTTGGCCTTCGGCGCCTTTCATGAGCTTAACCATCTTCTTAGCTGCCCTGTACTGTTTCAAAAGGTCCCTAACTTCGCTAACGCTAGCCCCAGCGCCTTTTGCTATCCTATCAATCCTGCTTCGACTAAGAATCTCAGGGTCTTCAAGCTCTTCTTTGGTACAACTCTGCATTATATGTTTCCACTTCTTTAATTTGTGTTCTTGGCCTTGAAGCATCTCCTTAGGAATATTCAAGTTCCCTAAACCCGGGATTAATTCCACTATTTTGCTGAGCGAACCCATCTTGCTCATCGCCTGCAGCTGCTCGTACAAGTCTAAAAAGTTGAATTCGCCTTTCAAAAATTTTTGCCCAAGCTCCTCGGCGCTTTCCTCCGTCATGACTTCTTTTGCTTTTTCCAGCAAAGCCTCTATGTCACCCATGCCGAGCATTCTCCCCACAAAACCCTTCGGGTTAAATTCTTCTAGGTCATCAACCTTTTCTCCTACACCAACAAATTTTATTTTTGCATCAGTCACTGCGCAAGCAGTTAAGGCGCCTCCCGCTTTTGCTGTTCCATCCATCTTCGTAACGATAACGCCTGTTACGCCGCAGCTTTCATGGAATTTTTGCGCTTGATCCTGGGCTGCCTGGCCTATATCGGCGGAAATCACTAACAAATTCTCGTTAGGCTTTATGTAATGATTAAGGGAGGTTATTTCTTCTATCAAGTCCTTGCTCAAAGCATCCCTTCCTGCAGTGTCAATTATTAATAGGTCAAATTTTGAGAATTCTCTTTCAAATTCTTTGTAAACTTTTAAGGCATTCTTCTCTTTCTTATTGATGAAAAATGTGACCCCAATTTTTTCGCACACCTGCTTTAATTGTTCAGGCGCGGCTGGCCGATGGACATCCAATCCTACAGCAGCAACTTTAAAACCTCTTTTAGAATAATACTTTGCAATTTTTCCGATGGTGGTACTTTTTCCCACGCCGAAGAGACCCATCATCATTATTTTGAACGGCTTTTTGGTTTTGTCAATTTTGATTTCCGCTTTTTCTTCCCCTAAGAATTTGACGAGCTCTTCATAGACAACTTTTATGATGTGCTCCCTTTGGCTTATCCCTTTCGGCGGCGTTTCTTCTAATGCCCTTTGCTTTATTTTTTTGCTTAATTCAAATACGAGTTTTACGTTAACGTCTGCTTGGAGCAAAGCTCTCTGGATATCCCTTACGAGTTCGTCGATGAGTTTTTCGTCAACAAACATGCTTCTCGCTATTTTTGACAGGCTATCCTTCAGTGCGCTTCCAAGCTTTTCCAAAACCATTGTTATTAAACAGGATTAATTTGGCTGATTTATAAAGGTTTTTGCAAAATTGTTCAAAGAACGAAACCGCCTTTTCATGATGGGTCTATATGAATGAAAACGTTATCTATGCTTGGGAGGCTTTCTACCGCTTTTCCAACTTTTTTCACAATCAGGTGCGCATTGAACGTTGTGAGTTTTTTGTCCAACTCTATATGTATGCCTACATGAACAAAATTTCCGACGTAATGCGCCTTTATGTCATGAACGCCTTTTACGCCTTTTATGCTTAAAGTTTTTTCCCTTATTTTATCGATAAGCGGTTGAGGCGGGCATTTGCCTACGAGGTAATCTACGTTTTGGCTGCCTAGCTCATACGCAGTCTTTAAGACCCACCCCCCAACAAAAATGGCTGCTAACGGGTCGGCAAGCGGATATCCTAATGTGCCTGCAATTATGCCGATCATGGCAGTTCCTGATATGTAAACATCATTTTTTGAATCAAACGCGCTTGCAAGGATGGCTGGACTGTCAAATTTTTTGCCAATCTTTTTCAAATAAGAAGCCATACTGTACTTTACAATTATTACAATTAGTAAAACTGTTATTGGTATCCAGCCGAACGTTACTGTTTGCTTAAAAATGATTCTTTCTATTGCCGCCTTGATTACTTCAAAACCTAAGACGCCTGCTAAAACCGCAACGAAAAAACCTGCTATCGGCTCCGCCCTGTGATGGCCAAACGGGTGGCTCACATCCGCCCTCATCCTGCCAACTTTGACTGCGATGAATATTGCTATTGCGCTAGCTATATCGGTGAATGAATTTATTGCATCTGAAATTAGGGCGATACTATTGGACATTAATCCAAATACTATTTTGAGTGCGAATAATGCTGTGTTGGCAACTAATCCCACTATTGTTGCTTTGAACGCTGCGCGCCTCATCAAGGCTAATAATAAGAGTTGGAGGTATTTAAGTGTTATCAGAGACCAAGGCTGCTAATAATTTTTTGTTTATCAAACTTTTCTAGGTCATCATATTTTTGCCCAACGCCCAAAAAGAGGATAGGCTTTTTGCTGACATAAGAAATTGAGATTGCCGCCCCCCCCTTCTCATCAACATCAGCTTTTGTCAATATGGCCCCATCAACGTTGACGCTTTCGTTGAATTTTACCATTTGCTCTGTGCAATCATTTCCCGAGATAGACTCGCCAATAAATATTTTGAGGTCTGGCTTTGATACTCTTACTATTTTTTCCATTTCGCTCATTAAATTCGCGTTTGAATGGATTCTTCCGGCAGTGTCTATCAAAACAACGTCTATCCCTTTTGCTTGGGCGTGTTTTATGCCGTCAAAACAAACTGCAGCCGGGTCGGAGGCGTAATTGTGCTTCACAATTTTTACCCCTAAATTCTTTGCATGCTCTTCCAACTGCTCTATGGAAGCTGCTCGCCAAGTGTCCGCGGCGACCAAAACGCAGCTCAAATGGTTCTTTATTAAATAATTAGCTACCTTCGCTAACGAAGTCGTTTTTCCTCCCCCGTTGATCCCTAAGAAGAGTATGATGTACGGTTTTTCTTTCTTATTTTTGATTTCTTGTATTAAGTCTATTTGTGGAACGTCAAACAATCCTTCAATGCTGTTCCTTAACGATTCAATTATTGCTTCTTCTATCTTGTTCTTCCTTATCGGGACATTTACCAATTGTTTTTTTAAGTCAACCTTGATTTTGTCAATCACCCCTAAGGCTACATTGTTTTCTAGAAGGGTTACTTCAAGGTCCCAGAATAGCTCTTCAAACTGCTTTTCAGTTATTGTTTTGGTTGTTACTTTCTCTTTTATTTTTTCAAAGAAA
>JACQSW010000075.1 GCA_016211095.1 Candidatus Woesearchaeota archaeon
ACGGAAGAGCGTTCATTCTAAAACTTCTTCCCCCCAAAACTAGATAGTTATTATCCCCACATTTATAAAATTTACTAATTTTTGGCGTTAAAGGCGGTTGTTTGACAAAAAAATTTAAAATGAGCAAAAAAAAATGTTGATAAAATATGTTAGACTCAGATAATTTTCAGTTGGCCTTGAAAAAGAACGACGTCCTCGTATTAGTTGTGAATTGCGTGATAGATTATGATGGCAGAGCACAAAGCCACCTCCCATCTGGGGACCGAATCATAATTATTAAGAGCGACAAGTCCTTGCTTGTGCACCAACCGAAGGGGAGCAGCCCTATAAATTACATGAAAGCCCACTCCCAACATGAACTCGCAAAGAATGATAACCAATTTTTGATTGAAAGCAAGAATCAGGAATTCAAAGAATACCTCACTATAACCATCAACAAAGTTTACTCCTTCAACGCCTACAACCTAAAAGACGATGAAAAGCTCGAATTAGCTGGCACAGAAAGGGATATGGCCGAAATGATATACACCCATCCAGAACTCATATGCAAGGGATTCAAGCCGTTAAGCAAGGAAGAACACACAAAATACGGGTTCATCGACATCTTCGGCTATGACGCAAATAACGAATTAGTTGTCATAGAATGCAAACGGTACATCGGCGACCCAAAAGCAGTAACCCAGCTTTGGAGGTACGTCGAAAAAATAAAATCAAGCAAGGGAGTGAAAAAGGTGAGGGGAATCCTCGCCTGCCCAAAAATCAGCCCATCCGCAAAAAAAATGCTTGAAGACTTCGGATTTGAATACGCCAAAATCAACCCCCCAAAATATCTGGAAAAATTCAGCAAAAAACAAAAAGCCCTGCACGAATTCTGAGTTGAAAGAAAAAAATTTATATACCGCAACCATTTTGCTAAAAACCGTTAGATAGCACAATATAACCAAAAAGCATGGTGAAAAACAATGGAATGGTTTGAAGAATTGGACTTTGAATCAAACCCGTTTGTGGATTCAAGCAAAACCGTTGGGCATGAAGATTTAATAGACGAAATGTTCTACCACATCGTTTCAGGAAACATCCTATGCATCGAGGGGGAGGATGGCAGCGGAAAAACACAGCTCCTAAAGGAAGCCATCAAAAGGTTCGGCGGCAAAAGAAAAGTCATCTACGTCGACTGCGCCAAAGTCCACTCCACCCTGAACATAGAAAAATTGTTGATCAACAAATCATGGCTATTCAACCGATTGCTCAACATGAAACCAACAGAAATGATCCTATTATTAGACAATGTGGAATTTTTGTCAAAAAAGAATTGTGAAAGGATAAAATATTTTTACGACCAAAACTATTTGAAGGCAATAGTTTTCACAAGCAAGGATTTTTCAAAAGTTAATTTTGAAAAAAGCTTGAAGCACAGGATAAGAAAAATGATAAAAATCCCGCCACTAACAGACTCCATAGCCATACAGCTAATCAGGGGCAAAGTAGGCCAAGAATTATTGAAGGATGAGCTGATATTAGGCATTTTTGACCTATCAAAAAAGAACACCAAAACTTTTTTGGAAAACACAGAAAAAGTGTGCTCAAGGGTGAAAGACAGAAAAGACGTTTCATACGGCGAAATAAAAAGCATAATTACAGGTGAAGCAGAATGAGCGAAGTGTGGTACAAAAAATTAGGATTTGACAATAACCCCTTCAGCATAAAGCCAGCCATATTCAATGAAGAGGTAGTTGAATGCGAAGAACTCCTCGATGACATCTCCCTTGGCGTCTTGAACGGAAACATCATATTTGTGCAGGGCGATTACGGAGAAGGAAAAACAACCCTACTCAAGAGGCTGTTGGGGGACTTCGGCGGAAAAAAGAAAGTCATCTACTTCAGCTGCAACCGAATAGAAAACGAATTAAATGTTAAAAAACTTCTAAACAAGAGATACGGATTTATAGGCAAACTTTTTGACATAAGGCCAAAAAACATGATCCTCCTCTTGGATGAGGCTCACGCCTTAAGCCAAACAGACTACGACAAACTCTACCAGCACTACGCAGACGGCCACTTCAAATCAATAGTCCTTGTAAGCAAAGAATACGATAAGAAAGTCTTCAACAGCAAATTAAGAAGCCTAGTCAAGCATTACAGACTAAAAACAATGACGGAAGATGGTGCAGCCAAGCTTGTGCGTGACAGAATAGGGGACTTGCCGATAATAACCGACGAAATCACCAAAGTGGTGTACAAACTATCAAACAAAAACGTCCGGACGCTTCTACAAAACTGCGAAGAGCTATGCAAGATAGCCGCAGGCAAAGGCATGCCAACAGTAACCGAAGAATTAGTCTTTCAACTTTTCAACAAAGACGTGGAACAAGCTGTGCAGAAAAA
>JACQSW010000076.1 GCA_016211095.1 Candidatus Woesearchaeota archaeon
GAACCATGAAAAGAAATTAGAGAAAGAATTGAAAAAGAATGATGTTAAACTAAAAAAAGTAAAGTCTGGAAAAAATATTGGTGAATATTTTTCTCGTGAAGGAACTATCATTGCAAAAGGCGAATTTCAACATAAGCCTATTTTAGTATGTGACAAAAGTTTTAGGACATCACTTCTAAGGAAAAGCGGTCTATTGGTTGAACCTGCAGGGTATATGCAAATCATTTGTCCAAAAATTTATGTCTCTGACTATTTTTTTGTCGTGTCCTGAAATTATTTCGCACTAATTTTATAAGTGGGTTCTCACTCACTTATATGACTAAATTAAACAAATCTAGGATAAAATGGTTGGTCAGGCAAGTTGCTAAAGAGGGTAGAAAGCCCTCAGAAGTAGCTCCTGTCTATAAAATTGGTGTGAGAAGGGTGCAACAACTTGTTAAGCAATTCAAAGATTCAGGTACAATACCTGAATTAAGGAAAGAAAGAAGGCCCAAGACTTTTCTGACTACGAAGCAGGAGGAAGCAATAGAAAAGGCATATTCAGAAACATTCCTGACTCCAAAATGCTATACTATGAGCTCAAAAAGCGGGGCAGCTATACGCCAAAAAACAAAATTTACTCTTTCATGAAGAGTAAAGGATTGGTTCTTGCTGAACCAAACAAGCAGAAGAAAAGGAAAAGATGCAGATACGAAAGGGAGCATACAGGATCTTTAATTCATGCAGATTACCATCGAACATCTGAAAACTCACCCCCTTGCATATTCTGGCTTGATGACGCCAGCAGAAAAATACTTTCAGGAGGAGAATTTAACAACCCAAATGCCGAAAAACGCAATAAAAACATTTAAACTCGCAGAAGAAAAACTTGCAGAATACGACTGCAAAATCAGGCAAGTCAATACCGACAGGGGCTCCGCATTTGTAAGCAACAAAGAAGACGGAACAAGCAAATTCCAGGACTATTGCAAAAGCAAGAATATAGACCTAATACCCTCAAGGATCAAGAATCCGCAAACAAATGGCAAAGTAGAACGAAGATGGCAAGAATATGACAAACACAGACACAAATTTAACTCATTACAAGAATGGATAAACTGGCATAATGATAGATTAACAACAGCCCTAGACATAGAACATTACGAAACACCCAATGACGCATTCATAAGAAAACTACCAAACATACTAAACATATTCTTCAAGAGACTAGAAAAATGAACAATCTTAAAAAACGAAATAATATTAGGACACGACACTCTGACTATTTTTTAAAAAAATATTTAAACTGAAACCTTTTTTTCTTAAAAAAAATAACGAGTTTGGGGGGGTGTTAGTTTTGAAAATAGGTATCATAGGGACAGGCTTTGTCGGATTAACTCAAGGAGCGGTCTTTGCTGATGTGGGTCATGAAGTTGTCTGCATCGACTGCCTAGAAGATAAAATAGCTTCTTTAAAAAAATTTTGTAGTGGCAAATCAAAAAAGTTCCCGATTTATGAGCCGCGGCTGCCAGAGCTCGTTAAAAAAAATTATGAAAAAGGGCTTCTCACATTCACAACCAACCTTGAAGAAGCAGTGAAGGGCTCTTCAATCTTGTTCATAGCAGTAGGCACGCCAGAAGGCGCAGACGGGAGAGCGGACCTTTCAGCTGTTAAGAGGGTGGCGCAACAAATAGGGCAAGCAATGAACTACAAAAGCGAAGAAGAAGTTTACAAAATTATAGTCAACAAAAGCACAGTTCCAGTAGGCACAGCACAACTCGTCAAAGAAATCATAAAAAAAGAAACAGCAAACAAGTTTGACGTTGTCTCTAACCCCGAATTCCTCGCGGAGGGCAGGGCAGTGGAAGACAGCTTGAGGCCGTCAAGAATAGTAATCGGAACAGACAGCCAAAAAGCAACAAAAATAATGCGCGAGATTTACGCGCCTTTCGTCGAGCAAGGCCACCCAATATATTCCATGAGCAATGTGGATGCAGAAATAGTGAAATACTCATCAAACACTTACTTAGGCTTGCAGATTGTTCTCACCAACATGTTTGCTAACCTATCAAGGGAAGTAGGTGGCGATTGGTCAAAAATCAAAAAAGCAATCACCGCAGATGCCAGAATAGGCAAATTTGTGCACGGCGGCTTAGGATTCGGCGGCAGCTGCTTCGGCAAAGACATCGAACAATTTATTTACACACTTAAAGATAACAAGATTGATGTTAAGCTTTTGGAAGAAGCGCTTAAACAGAACAAAAACCAAAAAACAGTATTTATGCCTCGAATACTGGAATACTTCGGCTATTCTATCAAGGGCAAAACTTTTGCGATATGGGGATTATCGTTTAAGCCGGAAACTAGCGATATGAGGGATGCAGCATCAATACCCCTAATCGAAATGCTAATCGGTGAAGGGGCAAAAATCAAGGCTTACGACCCCGCAGCGATGGAAGAAGCAAAAAAAGTTTTCTCCGGAAGGTCGCAAATTGAGGATAACTTAACTTACTGCAAAGAAAATTACAAAGCATTGGACGGATGCGACGCCCTAATCATAACAGCAGAGTGGAACGAATTCAAGCAACCAGATTTCAAAAAAATAAAGAAAAAACTAAAAAACCCCGTAATCTTCGACGGAAAAGACATATACCAATTAGAAGAGATGAAACGCTTAGGGTTTGACTACTTCTCCATCGGGAGAGCCGACGTTAAGAAATAAAATGAAATGCTATACGTGTGAAAAAGGAAATCTTAAACGGATAAAATCCGAATTTAAGCTGTATGGCTTAATCTTAGGAAAATTTAATTCCGAGGTATGCGATAAATGCGGGCAAACCTTCTTTGGCGAGAATGCATCAAACGCTATAGATAAGGTTGCTAAACAGAAAGGCCTTTGGGGCTTGGATGCAAAAACTAAAGTCGCTTAATAAGTTTTGACAAAAAAACTTTTAAACCCCTTGTTCTTTAGTTTTCTTCATTTATGGAATTGCCGAATAATTATAATGCAAAAGAGGTTGAGGCTAAGTGGCAACGTTTTTGGGAGCAAGAAAAAGTCTACAGATTTGACTCTGAAAGCGATAAGGAAGTTTTTTCTATAGATGTGCCGCCGCCTTACGCCTCAGCGGGCCACTTGCATATAGGCCACGCTTTGCATTACACCCAATTCGAGATAATTGCGAGATTCAGGAGAATGGCGGGTTATAACGTGCATTTTGCCCCATGCTTCGACAACAACGGCTTACCGACAGAAAAATATGTTGAGGAAAAATTCAAGATATCAAAAAAGGATATTTCTAGGGCTGAATTCAGGAAGCTTTGCTTGGAAGAATCAAGGGAAGTGGAAAAAGCGTACGCTGACAGGGTTTTTAAATTCTTAGGCCACTCTTATGATTGGGGTCTTCTTTACACAACAATAGACCCGGAAGCTCAAAGGGTTGCGCAAGTATCTTTTATTGACTTATACGAAAAAGGTGACGCTTATAGGGCTGAGGAGCCGACGCTGTGGTGCACAAAGCATCAAACTGCCTTGGCACAAGCAGAAATTGAGGACCTCGAAAGAACAACAAAGCTGAACTACATCGACTTTGATTTGGAAGATGGTAAAAAAATAAATGTCGCAACCACAAGGCCCGAATTCTTGCCTGCATGTGTGGGAATATTCATTCACCCAAACGATGAAAGGTATACTGCTTTGGTTGGAAAAAAAGTTACTGTTCCGCTGTTCAAGCAAAAAGTTGATGTAATGGCTGATGAAAAAGTGGACATGGACTTCGGCTCAGGAATAGTTATGATTTGCACTTTTGGGGATGCGACTGACATTGTTTGGTGGAAAAAACATAAGCTCCAGCTAAGAATTTGCGTCACCGAAGACGGCAAGCTTAACGGGTTAGCAGGCAAATACGCTGGCTTAAAACTTGCAGAGGCTAGGCAGAAAATGCTCGAAGACTTAGAGGCTGAAGGAAGGATAACTGGCCGGGAACCTCTGCAACAAACAGTAGGCACATGCTGGAGATGCAACACCCCCCTCGAATTTTTGGTGACAAAGCAATGGTTCATAAAAACTTTGGACTACAAAGAAGAGCTTATTAATTATGGCAAAAAAATAAAGTGGCATCCAGAATTCTTTAGGGTAAGATTTGACGACTGGACGAGAAACTTGGCGTGGGATTGGTGCATTTCGAGGCAAAGATTTTACGGCGTGCCTATCCCTGTTTGGTACTGCAAAAAATGCGGAAAAATTATGATGCCTGAAAAAACAGAACTGCCTATCGACCCATTAGTTGACAAGCCAACAAGAAAGTGTGAGTGCGGCTCAAAAGAATTCGTGCCTGACGAAGACGTTTTTGACACATGGATGACTTCAAGCATGAGCCCCGAAATAGCTGTGCGGTGGCTGGAAAAGCCGGACGAATTTAAAAAAATGTTTCCAACATCATTAAGGGTGCAATCTTCTGACATAATTAGGACGTGGGCATTCTACACAATACTAAAAGCTTATTTGCATTTTAGGGAGATTCCTTGGCGGGAAATAGCCATCGGGACATTTGTTTTAGACCCTAAAGGGAGGGGCATGCACAAATCCAAGGGCAATGCCATATGGACAGAAGACTTGCTATCAAAATATAATGTTGACACTGTTAGGTACTGGGTGGGAACGGCAACGTGGGGCCACGACTTAGCCTTCCAAGAAAAAGAATTAATCAGGGGTAACAAGTTTTTGACAAAGCTTTGGAACGCCTCAAAATTCTGCATAAGCCACCTCCAAGACTACGACAAGGAAGAGGTTAAAAATTTGGAACTCCTCGATAAGTGGATGCTGATAAAAATTAACAAGGCAGTAAGCGAGGCCACCAAAGAATTCATGAATTATAATACCAGCGTTGCAAGGAAAACTGTTGAAGAATTATTCTGGCACGCATTCTGCGACAACTACCTCGAAATAATCAAGGACAGGCTTTACAACCCAAAAATCCGCGGCGAACAAAAAAGGAAGTCAGCGCAATACACCCTTTACTATACGCTGCTCTCCCTCATAAAGCTTGTTGCACCTATAATCCCCCACATAACAGAAGAGATCTACCAATCATTCTTTATACAAAAAGAGGGCGACAAATCAATACACATTTCTGAATGGCCAAAGTTTGAAACAAAATTTGTCGATGAAGAAGCAGAAAAAATAGGGGACTTAGCTGTTGAAGCCATCTCGCAAGTTCGGCAATACAAATCCGAAAACAAAAAATCGCTAAAAGAGCCAGTCAAGCTGGTGCTTCCGGAAAAAGACAAGGAAAGCTATAAAAAGGTTCTCGACGACTTAAAAGCAGCAACGCACGCTGAAGACATAACATTCGGCAAAGAATTGCAAATAAACTTTTAAAATTTTTTTTTTTAGGGGAAAAAAATCTTATGGCTTTGACACCGCAACAAAAAAGAAAACTCAAAAAATTCATCAACGAATTAGAGCAAATCAGGGGCAGGCATACTGAGC
>JACQSW010000065.1 GCA_016211095.1 Candidatus Woesearchaeota archaeon
AATGGAAGGACAATCAAAAGACAAAGCGGATTTTAAGATAACAAACCCCTTAATAGCGTTAATAGGGTTAGCCGTCTTAATTGTACTCTTTAATCAATTCCAAATATCCAGCATTAATGGAATGATGGGGGCTTCTTTTGGAGGAACAAGGAGTGCATCAAGTGATTTAAATACTATTAATATTGCTGAATTAAAATCGACAGCTCACACAGTAGCAGCTGTTTTCTCAGCTAAAGACTTCAAAAGCCAGGAAGATGCTATGGCGGCAATGTTTCCAACAGGCACACCCGACTATGGCAACGACTTAGGTGTAAGCTTCGACGACCCAGTCAAATCATTAGCAACACTTTCAGATATGTATCCTGCGCTAAAAAATGAGGTCGAACAAAAAAATCCTGAAGCATTTCAACGATTTATGAACCTAGCATCAAAACCAGTAGGAATATCCTGCGAATACTGTTGCGGAGTTGGACCCATAGGTATAGACAAAAAAGGCAACTCAGCATGCGGATGCCAGCATAACCCCGCAATATTAGCAGTAACACTTTACCTCACAGCATACACCGATTACAGTGAGGGGGAAATTTTGAGGGAAGCAATGAGGTGGAAAACTTTGTTTTTCCCAAAAAACATGATTGAGTTGGGAATGAGCCTCGCAGGAGGAGACTCTTCTGCCCTAAAAGAATTGCCAGGAATGGTTGGCGGTTGCTAAAAATGAAAAAAATAGCAATACTATTAGCTTTGTTAGCATTTTTTTTGCCAACAGCCTTCGCATGTGACATAACCGAACAAGATATGGGCGATCAAAATATGAACGGACATACCCATGAAGGGATGATGGGTGAACAGGCTCATGAAGAGGTCAGTACAAGCATGATGGGCGCTGCCGTTGCAAACAACATGATGGATTATGGCTATGGGCTTACAGGACTTAGCTTTTTATGGGTCTTGCTTGTTGTCTATTTTGCAGTTGGCTTAGGCTATATTATCTACAAGCTAAATAAAATTGAAGATAAGCTTGAAATGAAAACAAGAAAAAAATAAGGAGGAAAAACCTAATGGAAAAAAGAACAATATTATTGCTTATATTAGTAGCGTTAGTTGTTATTTTTATAATTGGCTGCTCATCATCTTCAGCCCCATTGCCGCCATCCGGTCCAATCGGCGGGGGATGCAGTTAAAAAAAGAAATTAAGCAATATTGAAAATGAAAAGGGATATTGAAAAAGAAAGGGAAAAAAGCCGACAGGCATCGCAAAAACACCAAGAAAGGGAAGCTTTTTTCAACAAGAAAAAGAAAATAGGCAAAAAAAGAAATACAAAACGCTAACAATTGCCTTGATAATAATTGCAGTGATAGGCAGCTTAACAGCTTATTTTGTATTATCGCCAGGAAAGTACGACGATTTTGCAAAATGCCTTACAGAAAAAGGCGCCGTCATGTATGGAGAAAACTGGTGTAAATATACGCAAGCCCAAAAAGGAATGTTCGGAAGATCCTTCAAATACGTAAATTACGTTCAGAAGACGGGTCTTAGACTAAGGCCAACATGGGTCATAAACGGGGAAACATACGAAACAGTGCAATCATTTGAAAAATTATCTGAATTAACAGGATGCAAATTTTAAGGGAGGTGAACAAAAGAATGAAACAAACAATGATTGTGGCAATAATCCTGGGAGTATTAGTTGTGCTTTCAGCTGTGCAGGCATTCCAGTTGAATTCGCTGAAAACAAAAGTTGCTGAGAGCAAGGTGAGCGTTAGCTCTTCGGGAAGTGCGGCTTCAACATCTTTAGGCGTTAGCGGCAATGAGAAGACAACGTCATCTGTGCCGTCAAACATAAAAAATCTGCCGAAGATGGTTGGTGGATGTTAATTGCTTTAACTAATTTTTTTTATTCCACCATTCACCTTTTTTTAATTATCCAAAAAAAAAATTTTAGGAGATGATAATTAATGAATTTTTTAAAAAACAAAAATTTTAACAAAGAATTTTATACAAAAGCTTATGCCGTACTGGGAATCATTCTAGTTGCGATTACATTGTATAACACTTTCCAAATATCTTCATTAGGCAACACTTTTCAGCAAAAGCTTACAGAAACAAAAGAAGCTTCCAAACCAGCAGAAATCCAACTAATGACCATACAGGATTCTAATTGTGAAGACTGCTTTAACATACTGCCAATCGTGGAGTCTATCAAAAAAGCGAATGTTAAATTAACAAAAGAAGAAAGCATCGAATTAGCCTCGCAAAAAGCTGCAGAGATAATTGAAAAGTACAGGATAGAAAAAATTCCAACAGTCATAGTTACAGGGGAGCTAAGCAAGGCAAAATTGGCAAATTTGGAAGAGAAACGTGGAGCATTAGTATTCACTCAGCTAACACCTCCATACACAGATGCAGCTTCAAAGCAGGTTATGGGCAAAGTCACTGCAACCTTGCTGCGAGACGCTTCATGCGACAAATGTGTAAACATGAGCACCTTTTTAACACAACTAAAGCAAGTTGGGGTGCAAATAGCTTCTGAAAAAATAATTGAAAAAAAGAGTGCTGAAGCGAAAGAATTAATTTCGAAATACACCCTAAAGTCTTTGCCGACAATAATCTTCTCTAGTGACTTAAAAGTTTATGGCGAAATACTTAACAATTGGGAACAGATAGGTTCTGTTGAAAGTGACGGCTCGTACATAGTCCGAGTCACCCCTCCCCCATATTTTGATTTAACAAAGAATAAAGTTGTGGGGATGGTCTCGATGTCGATACTATTTGATGGGACATGTGCAGATTGTTACAACGCAACAGCCTTCCATCAGCCAATCCTGCAAAACATAGGAGTAGCGATAGGGGAAGAGAAGCATATTGACGTGTCAAGCAAAGAAGGCAAAGCCTTAGTTGAAGCATACAACATAGAGAAGGTGCCAACGCTCATACTGAAAGGTGACATAGAAGAATACCCTTCGTTAGTGAATGCGTGGAAAAGTGTAGGCACAGTAGAAACAGACGGCACCTACGTCTTCAGAAAAGTTGAAATCGCCCAAGCGAAATACAAAAACTTGACCGGATAAAAATAAGCTGTGGAAAAAATGAAATGGCTTTTTTTATTAATTTTTTTATTATTTTTTGTTATCCTTTTTGGCGGATGCAGTTCTTTAAAGAAGGATTATGGCAGCTTTGCAAAATGCTTAACTGAAAACGGAGTTAAGATGTACGGCGCATACTGGTGCCCAGTCTGTAAACAACAAGAAGAAATGTTTGGTAAAAGCTGGCAATATGTTAATTACACCGAGTGTTCTTTGCCAAATAGGGCGGGCCAAACAACCATTTGCAGCAGTTTAGGCATAACAGGTTATCCGACTTGGGAATTTAAAGAGGGTACAATGATACCCGGCAAGCTGTCTTTTAAGCAATTAAGCCAAAACAGCAATTGCGCCTTGCCCTAAACCCCTAATTAAAATTAAGCGAGAACTTATGAAGAAAAAAAATCTTTTTTTGCTCTTTTTTGTAATTTTCTTATTTTTTGCTAATTATGCCTCTGCCCAATCAGACTTGCCAATTGGGCTTCAAAAAATAATTGATTATAACTCCCAGTACACGTCTGATTTCGTTGTAAAAATATCATTCTTTGTAGCATTTGTAGCTGGAATCCTAACTATATTTTCCCCTTGCATCCTGCCTTTCTTGCCGGCATACTTCTCTTACACTTTCAAAGAGAAGAAGAACATAACAAAAATGACACTCATATTCTTTTTTGGGTTTTCTTTAATATTTGTGACGATGGGCGTTATTGCGGGTTTCTTAGGGGAACAATCCTTAGCTGTACTACAAAATGTATGGCTGGTAACATTGGCAGGCATTTTCTTGATAATTATGGGAATTCTTGCTTTGGTTGGAAAAGGCTTCTCCTCATTCATCAAATTCAATCACAGATTCAAAAATGACGTTCCAGGCACTTTTTTCTTCGGAATATCATTCGCTTTAGGCTGGACTGCGTGCTTAGGCCCAGTCCTAGCGGGAATACTTGGAATTGGAGCAATACTCCACAACTTATGGTATTCTGCGTTGCTGCTCTTTTTTTATTCCTTAGGAAACATGGTTCCACTTTTTGTCTTATCAGTTTTTTACGACAAACTAACCTTCCTCCAAAACCCCATTATAAAAGGCAAAGTAATCACTTTCAATTTTTTAGGAAAAAATTTTTATACCCACACCACTAACATACTCTCTGGGCTGATTTTCATAATTTTAGGAGCATTAATAATAATTTTCAAAGGCACAGGCTTCGTCAATAAGCTAGACATCTTTGGCACAAAAAAATACTTCTATTCCCTACAAAACCAGCTGCTCAATTGGCAGTACGCCAACCAACTAGGGATAGTATTATTAATCCTTTTCATCACTTCTATAGCATGGCTCATTTTGCGTGACAAAAAAAATGGTGTAAAACTATGATTAAAGAAAGAAATTGGGGAATATTTGTAAGCAGCATATTTTTTGTATTAGGCTTTTCCCTCGTATTCTCATTATTAGGGGTGTTATTGCAAAGTGTATTATCTGGGGTCTCGTATGGGTTGCAGAAATGGCTTGGCAGGATTGGCGGCACCATCATAATCTTGTTCGGCCTTTACTTGCTTGGGTTGATAAGGCCCAAATTTTTGGAAAAAGAATATACACTTAAAGTAAAGAGGCGATTTAAATATTCGTTCTTAACATCGTTTGTTTTTGGGGCCGCCTTCGCAGTAGGTTGGACCCCTTGTGTCGGAGCAATACTGGGGGCTATTTTGACTTTGGCAGCTACCCAGCCAACTAACGCATTTTTATTAATGCTGTCTTATTCCATAGGTTTAGGGGTTCCGTTTATGCTTGTAGGATTGTTTGCTAATGAAGCCCAAAGGTTTATCTCTTGGTCCTCAAAATGGGTAGCTTACGCCAATTACGTTCTTGGCTCGATTCTCATAATGTTGGGGATACTAGTTTTCACAAACCAGCTTAGCAGAATCGCAAGCCTCTCTATAGCGTCGGACCTTCTCATAAAATTTAATTTAGCGGGAATAACTTTTGGTTCATCGCTGAACTTGGCCGTCGCTTTTTTAGCTGGGATAGCATCATTTTTAAGCCCATGCGTTTTGCCGCTTATACCCGCTTTTTTGTCATACCTAACATCAACAGCAGTGGGGAAAACAAATGAAAAAAGTTAACCTTACCCTCCTAATAGTCTTGTTAATAATCGTTGGAACTATTTATTATTTGGAGCGCAGCCGAGTTGAGCCGGGAGTGGTTGAGATAGCGCGCACATCACAAACAATCCTTAAGGAAGGAAAATACCCCCAAGCCCCAGAAATTATTGGGATCGCTGGCTATATAAACACCGAAGAAGGGTTGAAGATAGCTGATTTGAGGGGAAAAGTCGTTCTAGTTGACTTCTGGACGTATACGTGCATCAACTGCCTAAGAACCCTACCTTACCTAACTGCTTGGGACAAAAAATATAGGGACAAAGGATTAGTTATCATCGGCGTTCACACACCAGAATTCGAATTCGAAAAAAAATATGAAAATGTCAAGGCAGCTGTTAAAAAATATGGCATCGAATACCCCGTTGTGCAGGACAATGATTACGCGACGTGGCGCGCTTACATGAACAGGTTTTGGCCGCACAAATACCTGATAGACTCGGAAGGCTACATAAGATATGACCACATAGGGGAAGGTGCCTATGAGGAAACCGAACGAAAAATCCAAGAACTATTGTCAGAGATAAATGCCTCTGTTGAAGATATGGAAACAACTAAGCTTGAAGACAAAACCCCTCAACTCCCAATAACCCCCGAACTGTATGCTGGCTACGAATTTGCACTTAAAAGGGGGCAAGATATCGGCAACGAAGAAGGCATGCAGCCAGACAAGAAAACGCGTTACACCCTCCCTTCTAAAATTGAAGGCGGCACAATATATTTGGAAGGCGAATGGCAAAGCAATCCAGATGACCTAGAATTAAAATGGGCAAATGGTGGATCAGTTGTCCTAGAATTTACCGCGAATTCCGTAAACATAGTAGCCGCATCCCCTGCCCAGCCCTTAAAGGTTGAAGTTTTTATTGACGGAAAATACATAAACAAGGAGCAAGCAGGCACCGACGTGCAGTTCGAAAAAGAAAAATCATTCACCACAATAAATGAACCCAGGCTTTACAATCTTGTTGACGGAAAATTCGGTACATACACTTTAAAAATTACAGCAAACTCTCCAGGGTTATCATTCAACGCGTTCACTTTTGGTTAGAAAAATAACTATTTTTTTAACAGAATAAAGGCACAATATTTCAAAGAGAAAAGCATATAACCTCACGAAATTGATTATAACAAGATGGAAATAGGAGCGTCCACAAATCTTTTGGCATGGATAAGATTTGCAATCCAAACAGAAGAAAAAAGCTTAGCACTGTACACGGGCTTCCTTAAAAAATTAAAAAGCGCATACCCAAAGCAATTATTCAGATTCCTGATAGGGGAAGAAAAAAAACACAAAAAAATATTAACCAGCCTATTACACAAAGTTGCAGAAGGCGATGAACAAAAACTAAAAACAAGCATAACGGCCTTTAAAAAATTACCAATAAAAAACCCGATGTTCAACAAAAAAGATGCGCTAAAATTCGGGGAAAAAAACGCAGAGCTAACAACAATACTTAACATGGCTATAAATTTCGAAAAATTCGGCGTCAAACTCTACGCAAAAATTGAAAAAAAACAAAAAAACAAAGAAATAAAGTCTTTGTTCAAAAATCTTGCCGCGCAAGAAATGAACCACAAAAAAATAATAGAGCAATTCGGGTTAACATTGCTCAAAATAGGATTTCCCATAAAAAGATGATTCCGTACAAAATTATACACGCAATAGATTTAGGATTTATAAAAATCCAGCCATGGGGGATAATGGTTGCCATAGGCATACTAATCTCTTCTTTATGGCTAATGCGTCAAGCCAAAAAAGAAAACTTCGACGAAAACAAATTAGTTGACCTAATCCTCATAAGCGTCGTGTTAGGATTCGTTTTTGCCAGGATATTCGAATTAGCATTCTACATGGACACATCAACAATAGCTTTTATTGATTACTTCAAAATTTGGGAGGGAGGCCTATCATTCCTAGGTGGGCTCATAGGCGCATTCATAGGCTTTGTTTGGTATGTGAAGAAACACAAAATCAACTTTTGGAAAACAGCAGATTTATTCACGCCAGCATTAGCGCTAGGATTATCAATAAGCAGGATAGGATGCTACATCACAGGGCTGCACATAGGAAAAATAACAACCTCCATATTAGGGGTAATGATAGATGGGCAGATTAGGCACCAAACCGCTCTCTACGAAATAATCTACGCCTTCATAATATTCTTGATATTGCTCAAGCTCAAAACAAAAAAATTATTTGAAGGGGCACTTTTCTTAGCCTTCCTCGCACTTTACAGCGTCGCAAGATTCACTAACGACTTCCTAAGAGTAGACCCCACGTATTTCGGGTTAACTCCAACGCAATACGGCTTAATACTAACTTTCATTTTAGCCATTTTCTTTGCTCACAAAAAAACAAGCGGCTTCAAAAAAATACGAGCCTACTTCTTCTACTAAACAACTTTTTTTTGCCCTGTAGAATTAGCCTTTCATTACAGCGAGCGGTTTTAGCCGGGCAACCATATTACCTATTTTCAAAGTGTGGCTTACCCTTATAACTTCATCAATATCCTTGTAAGCTTCCGGCATCTCCTCTGCAACTCCAGACATCGAAACGCCTTTCACTTCTATACCTTTTAATGCTAAATCTTTAACTACTTGGTCTCCCCTCTTACACCTTAAAGCTTGATGCCGCGACATTACTCGGCCTGCCCCGTGACACGTTGAGCTAAAAGAAACATCCTCTGCTTCGTTAGTTCCAACTAGCAAGTATGAAGAGGTTCCCATAGTGCCAGGGATTAATACTGGTTGGCCTATTTTTTTGTAAACTTCTGGTAAGTCTTCCATTCCTGGGCCGAATGACCGACTCGCCCCTTTCCGATGAATGCAAACCTTTCTAAACTCGCCATCAATTTTGTGTTTTTCAAATTTTGCAGTGTTATGTGTTTGATCATATACCTGCCTCATCCCTTCTGAAGTGCCCATTACTTTTTTAAAAACGTCCCTTGTCCAGTGCGCTATCATTTGCCTATTGCAGAACGCGTAGTTAACCGCTGCGCACATAGCCTTGTAATACTTTTCCCCTAAATCCGAATTTATCGGCGCATTAATAAGCTCCCTATCAGCGAGGTCTTTGTAGCCGTATTCATCTTCCATTAATTTGATGTAATCCGAGGCTAATTGATGCCCTAAGCCTCTAGAACCACAATTTCCAGTAACAAAACTATCAGCAATAAAATTATGATCTTTATGTTGCACTGTAAAATCATAAACATAACCTTTGTAATTTTTAATTTCTTCTTTAGATTCGATAATGTCCCACATAATTGGGGTGGGTGGGTTTAATTTAAATGAACTTACAAAATCGTTAAATGGAATGATATCACTATGCCTAAATCTTTGGCTTGTTATAGATAATTTATTGATAGATTTTTCCCTCAAAAGAGATTCTTTTTTTGTGCAATTATTTTCAAAGTCGAGATAATTTAAGGCATGTGATGCTAAAATTGTACGATCTTCACAATACTCGTATCCAATTTTAGACCATAACTTAATTAAATTGTCTTTTTTAGAAGATATTTTTAATCTTAACTTTACTGTTCTTTCTCCACTTTTTGTTATAACCCCCTTTAACTCTAATATTCCTCCAATAGCTATATCAAACTCATCACATAATTTTTTAATCCCCCCTAAAAACTTATATCCATTTCCCTTTAGTCCCTCTAATTTATTTATTGATAATAATGGGCTTCTAAACCTATAGACCTCTTTTTTTGGATTGCTTGGCTTACTTAGTTCTGCCCCAAAATAACCTGCTAAATACAATCTTTTTAACCATAACGTGGTTTTAAATATCCATGAAGGCACTTCAAATTCTTTTTTACTCTTATTCCCAATTGGAGCACCTAAAGCACAGAAAAGTGCTGGCAATCCAATTGAAGTTACAACAATTTGATAACTTGTGCCTTCAATAATTCTTTTTTGATTATCTGTATAAGTAATATTACTTTTTGCATAACATTTATATGGCCCAGTAG
The DNA here is from genome assembly GCA_016211095.1 of Candidatus Woesearchaeota archaeon. GTDB lineage: Archaea > Nanobdellota > Nanobdellia > SCGC-AAA011-G17 > GW2011-AR17 > JACQSW01. The sequence goes on from JACQSW010000065.1 coordinate 9,213, forward strand.
CAAGGTAACCTAATTTCTGGATATCCTCTTTTATTTTTTCTAAATCTTTTGGTTTGCCTATAAATTTTAGAGTTAATCTATCCTTATTTTTCCCGAGCCATCCATCTCCAGTTAGAAAACCTAAAAGTTTAGTCAAAACGGGTAATAATTCCGAATTTAATCTTAACGGTAAAAGATTTCTTTTTTTTAGGTTTTCTATGACTCTTTCGCTTACGCCAAATATTTTTATATCTTTTTCATCAACTATAATCTTATCAGAAGGTTCTTCGTATTCAACCCCTTCGTAACCTAGAATCGCAATTTTTTCATTTTTTTCAATTTCGTTTATTAATTTTAGGCTATTTTGGGTTAAAATTGGATGGTCATCCGTTGCGATTAACTC
>JACQSW010000061.1 GCA_016211095.1 Candidatus Woesearchaeota archaeon
AAACCTTCCAGTTTTTCCGAAAAAAAAAGATTTTTTCATTCGCCAAACCGCCTTTCCCTCTTTTCAAAGTCTTTTATCGCCTTGTTGAAAATTTTTGGTGTGAAGTCAGGCCAAAGAACATCACTGAAGTATAATTCGGAGTAAACACTTTGGAAAGTCAAGAAGTTGCTAAGCCTTTTTTCCCCTCCCGTCCGAATTATCAAATCTGGAGCACTTTGAAGGTAGAGCTGAGAAAAAACTAATCTTTCATCTAATTTGTCAAGCTTGATTTTTTTGGAATTAACTTTTTTTATTATTTTTTTAATGGCAGCAACAATCTCTTCCCTCCCACCATAAGCTATGGCAAAGTTTATCCTAAAATTCTTATGATTCTTCGTTGCATCCATAGCAATTTTTATTGCGTTCAAAGTACTTTTTGGGATCATCGTTAAATCTCCGAATGCAGTAATTCTCACACCATTTTTTTTAACATCCTCGCTTTTTGCGAACTTTTTGAAGTTCTCTTCACATAACCTCATCAAGCCGCTGACTTCCTCTTTTGTTCGATTAAAGTTTTGTACAGAAAAAGTGTAAAGAGTTAATTCCTTAACCCCCAGTTTAGGCGCAGCACGTATCAAATCCTTAATCCTTTCGACACCCTCAAGATGGCCCTTAATAACGGACAGGCCACGCTGTTTCGCCCACCGCCGATTACCGTCCATAATAATGCCAACATGTGCAGGTTTTTCCATCGAATTTTAGACAAAAGAAACAGTATGCTATTTAAATCTTATTTTTTTGGACTATTCGCTTAGGATGCTTATTAGGCATTTTCGCTTTGTTTTGTGCTTCCTTGGGCAAGGCCCGTCAAATTCGGCGAATAATACCCTCTGCCATTTTCCAATCTGCAACTGGCCGCCAATTACGACAAGCGCGACAGAAGGGTTAGAATATAGGGCAGATTTTATGTGGCTGTGCCCATTTTTTGGTTCGTCAGGCGGGCAATCCCTCTCCGATAGGTTATCGTGGCAGTATTTTTCGCTTTTTCCTGCGTGCCTTTCTAAATAATTTTTAAAATCTTCTAATAAGCCCGCCTCGCTTTCATTAACATAAATACCTACAGTTGTGTGGAGGGACTGGACGATAACATGGGCATTCTTAAAGCCCGATTCATTTATAGCCTCTTTTACCTTGTCTGTTATGTCACAGATCTCAATATTCTTTTTTGTGTTAAGCTCTAAAATTCTTGAATAAAGCGGCATTTTATTTATTACTTTTTTATTGGCTTAAATATAAACCTTACGCTTTTTTTTAAAGCAAGCCGGATGGTTTCTGCCTTGATTTCTTTCTTTGATTTGAACTCCTCAAGTTTGCCTGTTACGGTTATTTCTTCCCCATTTCTGATTTTTTGATAATTTTGGAAAACAACAATATCAATAACCCCTGTGCTATCATTAATTTTTAGCAAGGCCACCCCCTTACTTTCTTTTTGGCTTATCACCACCCCTCTAACCCCAACATAACTTCCAACATCCTTTTCTAAAACTGAGGATATGCTTTCTTCTTTTACTTCAATTTTTTCTGAAACAAAAAACAGCACAATTATCCCCGCTAAGGAGCAGGCCAATGCCAATGCGAACAATCCTTTTTCTTCCATGAATCGACGAACAAAACAGCTTTTTATTTAAGCTTTTATTCGGAAAAACCAATAACTTTATATTTATGAAGTAAGTAATTGAAATTTAATGGAGTTAAAAAAGAGGTTAGACCTTATTAGGTCTGTAGGCGAAGAAATAATCACTGAGGAAGACCTCATCAAACTTCTTGAAGAAAAAAAACACCCCATAGCATATGATGGTTTTGAACCAAGCGGAAGGCTCCATATTGCCCAAGGAATTCTGAGAACGATAAATGTTAACAAAATGATTTCTGCTGGATGCCAATTTCACATATGGGTTGCTGACTGGTTTGCCTGGATGAACAACAAAATGGGTGGAGACATAGAAAAAATAAGGACGACCGGAAAATACATGATCGAAGTTTGGAAAGCATGCGGCATGAAGACGGACGAAATAAAATTTTTGTGGGCAAAAGACGTGATGCGCGACGACGAATACTGGAAAAAAGTTGTCCAAATAGCTAGGCACTCCTCGCTAAAAAGGGTAATCCGGTGTTCACAAATCATGGGAAGAAAAGAATCCGAAGAATTATCCGCAGCACAAATATTTTATCCATGCATGCAATGCGCAGACATATTCCACCTAGAAGCAGACATCGCCCAATTAGGGATGGACCAAAGAAAAGTTAACATGCTCGCAAGAGAACTCGGCCCAAAACTAGGATTCGGGAAGCCTGTAGCTGTACACCACCACATGATAATGGGGCTTTCAAAACCCCCAATGGTCGAAGACGCCACAGAACGAGCTATTGAAATGAAGATGTGCAAATCAAAGCCTGAAACGGCAATATTTATGGAAGATTCGGAAGAAGATATAAAAAGAAAAATACTTAACGCATACTGCCCTGCAAAGCAGATAGAAGAGAACCCCCTTATGGAATACGCCAAGTATATGCTCTTTGAAAGATTCAACACTATTCAAATCAAGAGGCCGCAAAAGTTTGGTGGAGACATAGAACTGGCAAGCTATGAAGAGCTAACAAAAATTTATTCCGAAGGGGCGCTCCACCCAGCAGACTTAAAACAAGCAGTTGCCTTTTACATTAACGAATTAATAGCCCCAGTAAGGGGGTATTTTGAAAAAAATACGGCAGCAGCAAAACTTATGGAAGAGGTTAAGGCTTTCGAAATAACTAGATAAAAAAAAGAGGTGCTTAAATTTTTATGGATTCGTTTGAAACAATAAGTCCAGACCCGCCAACAAAAGACTACAACTTCCTGTTACGAGAGAATACTTATCTAAAATTAACCTTAAAAAAATTTAAAGAAGAGATAGACAGGCTAAAAACTCCACCGCTTCTCGTCTGCGAATTAAAACAGCACGTAGGAAATAAAGTAGTGATAAGGACGGGAAACAACCAAACATTCCTAGCAGAAACCCTCCAAGGCGTAAAAGATCTCAATGTAGGAGACTACGTCCTCGTCGAACAAAAAAACCTTGTTATTGTTGATAAATTAAACTCCCCAACAGAGTATAACGCAGAAAAATTCATTGTATGCGAAAAACCAAAAACAAAATGGGGCGAATTAGGCGGACTAAGCAAGGAAATACAAGAAATAAAAGAAGTAATAGAGCTCCCGCTAACCAACCCCCAACTTTTTGAAAAAATAGGGATAGACCCCCCAAAAGGAATACTCCTCCATGGCCCGCCTGGCTGCGGAAAAACTTGCCTCGCAAGAGCTGTGGCCAATTCCACAAATGCAACATTCATAAAGGTGGTGGCTTCTGAACTGGTCCAAAAATATATTGGTGAAGGCGCCAAGCTTGTTAAAGAAGTTTTTAATCTTGCAAAACAAAAGTCTCCAGCAATAATATTCATCGACGAAATTGATGCATTAGCTTCGGAAAGATTAGGCGAAGAAATTTCCGGAGAAAAAGAAGTTCAAAGAACAATGATGCAGCTCCTTTCCGAAATAGACGGCTTTGACAACTTATCCAATGTAAAAATAATTGCTGCTACAAACAGGCCGGACATGCTTGACAGGGCATTACTAAGGCCTGGGCGATTGGATAGGATGATAGAAGTCGGGCACCCCTCTCTTGACTCAAGAAAAGAGATACTCCAAATTCATACAGACAAAATGCTGCTTAATAACGTTGACCTTCCATCTATTGCAGAACAAACAGGGGGGCTATCCGGAGCAGAACTAAAAGCTATATGCGTTGAAGCGGGATACTTTGCCATAAGAGAAAAAAAGTGCAAGATAAACCACCAACACTTCTTAAAGGCGGTAAAAAAAGTTAAGGCAGAAGAAAGAGAAGAAAAAGATTACCTTAACATGTTTGGCTGATGCGAAACATGCTACCCAAAAAAAATAAGAAGGAATTAATAGCAATTCTTGAAGAGCTAATAAGGCAAAAAACTGTAAATCCCCCAGGCAACGAATACTTAGCTGCCAAAATAGTCAAAAAAAGGTTTGAAGAACTAAAAATAAGCTATAAAACATTTGAAAAACAAAAAGGCAGAACAAACATTCTTGGCTACATCGGTAAAGGGAAACCGCAACTGCTAATTGCAGCGCACCTCGACGTCGTTCCTGAAGGCACAGGATGGAAAACCCCTGCATTCCATCCAGTATTGAAAGGGGATAAAATTTATGGAAGGGGGGCGTGCGACAACAAGGGTCCACTAGCTGCCATGCTCGTACTTGCTTCTCGCCTAAAAAAAGTGGAAGCAAAATTGCGCGGAACAGTAATAATAGCTGCATTAGCTGATGAAGAAAAAGGATCGGACCTAGGAATGAAATACCTGATAAATGAATGCAAGCTGAAGCCTGACTGGGCAATCATCCCCGACGTAGGCGGCTACATGAAAAGAGTCATAATTGCAGAAAAAGGGATACTAGAAATAAAGATAACAGCAAAGGGCAAACAAGCGCACGCCTCAACACCAGAAAAAGGAATAAACGCCATAGAAATAATATGTGGCTTCATAAAAAAATTAAAAAAACACAAATTCAAATACAAACAACACCCCCTCCTAAAAAAACCAACACTAAACATAGGGATGATAAAAGGCGGCTTCGCCCCAAACGCCGTCCCAGGGCAATGCGAGCTGGAAATAGATATAAGATTCTTGCCCTCCCAAAAAAAAGAGCAAATTATTAGGGAAATAAAAAGTTTAGCCCCAAAAAATGTTAAAATACAAATAACCCAATGCACTCCCCCCTCCCAAGTCAAAAAAGAAAGCAAGCTGGTAAAAACCCTTATAAAAAACTTGAAAGCCAAAGGAATAAAAGCTGAATGCAAGGGAATGGGCGGAGTAACAGTTGCAAAAAATTTGGTGCTAAGCGGAGCAGAAGCCATCGCTTTCGGCCCAGGCGGAGACGACGCAGCACACATATCAAACGAATGGATAAGCTTAAAAGAATTACAAAAATTCATTGAAATTATGCAATCCACAATTTTGGACTTACTAAAATGATAATCTCCATTGCGAGTTCCCAAGGAGGCCTAGAAAAGAAGGGCAGCCAAAAAGCTCCAGCAAAAATAATTGAGCAACTAAAAAATTTTTATCTCAGCGAACAAGGAAGAAAACCAGCCATAGACATCAGCGAGGTAGGGGTCGTTAGCGGCAATATTGAAGAAACAAATGATAAGATTTACGAAAAAATAAAAAATGCAACAACCCCCTTAATAATTGGCGGCGACCATTCAATAACCTTTTCTGCGTTTAAAGCATTCGCAACCAATTTCAAAAATCCTGGATTGCTCATTTTTGATGCGCACCCAGACTGTGTGAACAATTTTCATCCACCATCCCACGAAGATTTTGTCAAAGTATTAATCGAGGACGGAAATCTAAAACCAGAAAATATTGTTATTTTTGGATTGAGAAATTGGCATGACAAAGAATATAGGTTTCTTAAAGAGAACCGCATAAAATTTTTTACAATGCAACAAATATTCAACAACATCGAACAAGTTTGCGATACAGTCATGGAATTTTCAAGAGTATTTGACGGGCTATACTTCTCAATAGATATCGACGTTGTTGATCCCGCATTCGCTCCAGGAACAGGTTATGCTGAGCCAGGGGGATTAACGTCCAGGGAAATGATTTACCTTATTCATAGGATTAAAATGCTAAACAACCTTAAAGCCGTTGACATAGTTGAAGTTGATCCGGAGAAAGATGTAAACGGAATAACTTCCAAGCTTGCAGCAAAAATAATTTGTGAGTTGCTATGAGGCTCTTCATCGAAATCCCATTGCCCGAAGAAGTAAGGGAATCCGTGTTTCAATTGCAAAAAAGCCTGCACATCCTTCCGGCAAAAATAAATTGGGTTGCCAAAAAAAACATGCACATAACACTAAAATTTTTAGGGGAAGTTTCTGAGGAACAAAAAAATTTGGCTGAGAAAGAGCTCGCAAAAATAAGATTCAGCAAATTCACAGTAACCTTATCAAATATAGGGGTGTTCCCAAATTATGACCGTGCCCGAGTTATTTGGATAGGGCTCAACCCGGAAGAAAAAGTGATTAGCCTGCAAAGGCAAATTGATGAACAGCTCCTATCTTTTTTCCCAAAAGACCAAACCTTTGAAGCTCATTTAACGATAGGAAGGGTGAAGTTAGTGAAGAAAAAAGAAGAAGTTCAGGCAATTTTGAGGGAAACCAAAGCCGAGAAAAAAAACTTTGCCGTCGACAGCTTTAAGCTGATGAAAAGCGAATTGACAAAAAGCGGGCCAATCTATGAAGAGTTAAAAACTTTTTATTCTGCGTAGTTTTCTTCTAGGATTCTTTTGATTTCTTCTGCTTTTTTAGGCCCAACTTTTTCTACTTCTTGCAGTTCGTCTTTTTCTGCGTTCACAACTTTTTTTATAGTTTTGAATTTTCTCAGCAGGGATTTTGCTACCGTTGGCCCTATGTTTGGCAGTGATTCGATTATGAATTCCTGTTGCTCCTTTGTCGTTAACGGCTTCCGCTCTGTTCTCACCCCAAAATCTTTTTCTACGCTTTCTTGTTCACGCTTAGCAATTATTTTTATGAATGCGGCAGTATCTTGCATGCTTTTTGTGTAAACTATGGGGATGCCATAAGAAACAGTTATTGCCGCAAGCATGCCCCGAATCGCGTTTGGGTGAACATTACGCACTGAATATATGTCTTCTTCCCCCTCGATTATGATAAGCGGCTTTTCAAAATTGTTTTTTAAATCACCTATTTGTTGAAGAAGCCTCTTATCGATTATTGAATTGACAAAATCTTCTTTTGTTTTCCTTTCAATCCCAACCCTGCTCGAAACAATAAAGTCCGCTGTTGTTAACATTTGGGTTTTTACTTCTATGCCCAAGCTGATTAATTCTTTAATTAAGGCGTTGTTTTCTCTAGAATCAGCAAAAACTTTTAGCGCGTTTTCTTCTTCAAACTCTTCCAAGCTTTTCTGGGCTTTTGAAGTGAGCTTTATCTTGTTCTTTAATTCGTTTAGGTGCTGATGCATCTTTTTTTCTTTATGATGGGCAGACCACCTGTATGCCTCGTCCCGCGTATTTTTTGTTACAAGGATTTTAACTTTGCCCTCGCTAAGCCTGCCTGTTCTTCCTCTTCGCTGGATATGCCTTATAGCGGAGGGTATAGGCTCATAAAATACTACTAAGTTCACTGAGGGGATGTCTATTCCCTGCTCACCTACTGAAGTTGCTACGAGCGTGTTAAATTTTCCTTCGCTGAAATCTTTTAATAATGCAACCTGTTCTTTTTGTGTAAGGCCTGTTTCGCCTTTTTTTACTTGGCCAACAAAAATTTTTGCGCTTATTCCCCCAATTTTGTTTAGTTCGAACATTATTTTTGAAGCAGAATCGCGGTATTGGGCAAAAATCATTATCTTTGCTTCCTTGTTCTGTTCAAGCTCGTTTATGATTATTTTTTTGAGTTCCTCTGCTTTTGGGTGGTCAATTCCTTTTTCCGCAAGCTCAAGGGATTTTATGCGGGCCATTCTGAAATCCGCATCCATCACCAAGTTTTTTGTTGCTTTTACTTTTGTTTTTTCAGCCTCACTAAATAGCCTGCTGAAATAGGCGTTCAGCGGAGAAATGCCTTGGCTCTCCAATAGCTCTAATGCGTGTTCTGCCTTTATCGCTTCGGCAGCTACGGATAATGCATGCCAAATCAGGGGATCTTTCTCCCCGGACATTATGTGCCTCTGCATTTCTTTTTGCATCCCTAACAACTGCTTTTTTGATGTGTACGCAACAGAATTTAGGTATCCTAATTCCTTTATTTTTTTTAATTTATTTTTGAAACAGGCATCTAAGTGGATTTTGACTTCTTTTAACGCGTCACCCAACTCAAGCGTAACGTAATCCATTTCTACTTTTTGGATATAGGGCTTGACATCTTCATCTTCAAATGTTCGTGTCTCTATATCTTCTATGAAAGCATTTTGGCAAATCTCCCTTATCTTATCCAGTTCTGATCCAGGAGAGGCAGTTAAGCCTATTATTCTTTGGAAATCCGCTGCGTTGTTGTACTGTTTGCATAAAAAAACATAATCGTACTCGCCAACGCAGTTATGTATTTCGTCCAGCACCATTAGTGAGACATCTTTTAGGCTTAGCCGATTATTTATCACATCGTTTGCAGCTGTTTGCGGAGTGCTCACCACAACTTTGGATGTTTGCCAAATCTTTGCTCTTTCTTCCGGGCTGACTGAGCCTGTGAAGAGGGCAACTTCTTCTTCCTTAAGGTTAGTGCTTTTCAAAAATTCTTTGCGTATCTGGTCAGCAAGGGGTTTTGTAACGGTCAGGACAAGAATCTTCGAATCGGGGTAGGTGTTTAGCCTGTGTACGGCGCTAAGTATACATATCTTTGTTTTTCCCAAACCCGTCGGCAGAATAACCAAAGTATTCTTGTTTGCGCATGTATTAAATATTGCCTCTTGATACATCCTCGGCTTGAAATCTTTTATTTGGTACATCTTCCAAAAACCTTTTTTTGTTTTGCGATTTATAAATGCTACGCGGGGTTGTCGTGTGGCGTGTCGCAGCTAAAAAGTCAGCAATCTTTATAAACTGAACAATAAATTCCACAACCAACTTATTTGTTAAGCAGGGAGGGGAAAAAAATGGAAAAAGATGATTTACTAACTGTTGGAGTATTAGCTGCAGGGGCGGGCTTCTTTGCAGGCGTAACCTTTATGTTTGCAATGGCAAGGACAAACCAAAAAATAATACCCCCAGACATGACTGTTCAAACAGGATATGTTATTCCTGGTGAGCTAAAAATAAAAATGGACAACCTCGACGGCATAGGGGAGCTAGAAACAATATTAATCTATAAGGGGCAGCAATTCCTGTTTAAAGAAAGTGAAAAGGGTATACCCGTCTGCATTCCATATGAGATTACCCCAAAGAATGGGCTAACTTATTTTGCCAAGTAAAAGAGCATAGAAAGCTTTAAATTTGTTAGCCTCAACATTTTTTTTGTTATGATTGTCAAATTTTTTGGATTATTAGACTTAGCCAGCGCCTTAGCTGTTTTTTTGTTCAAGTTTAACATCCCCAAAATTTTTGTTTGGGCGGCAGTAATCTACTTGGGGGTCAAGGGGCTAATTTTTTTGAAGGACTTTTCAAGCCTGATAGACTTAACATCAGTGGTAATCATCATTTTTGCTTTGTACGGTCATTATAACCGCCTAACCTACTTAGTTGTGTTGTGGCTATTGCAGAAAGGAATAACAAGCCTAGTTTGACTATTTGTAGATTCTTAGATAGTAATAAGTTACCAAGAAAATCAGGGAAATAATCGCAGCTAAAATTAAGCTGGGAATAACGCCCAACAGGTATATCAAGGTTATTGATCCAACAATGAAGACGAGGCTTAATATGTATAATGGTTTGGAGCCGAAATAGATTTTTGCGCCATCCAAAGTTGATAATGGGATAAGATTAAAAATTGCCAACGCCGAATTAATGAGAATTAGGTCATCAAATGTTCCAGAACTGTTAAAAATCTTGAATATAACAACAAGCAGAAGGTTTGCGGCGGGACCGCCCAAAGCAATCTTTGCTTCTTCATAATCAGTCACGTTGACAAACTTTCTCCCAAACCTGCTTGCCCTACTCGTAAGCATTAAGTGGTAGCTGCCTATAGCTGCAAAAAAGAGTTGGCCGTTCGAAAAAATAGTGAGAAGCACAGACAGCACTAGACCGAGAGGGAAAGACTTAACAACGATGTCTTTGCCAAAAAATTTTACTGTCGTTGGAAAACGCGGATCTTTCGAAAACCAAATATGCTTTATTCCCCAAATCTGGTATTCGCTGAAAAAGCCGTGCCGCCGCGCCACAACCTTATGGCCCAGTTCTCTTACAACCAACGAAAAAGCGGCTATCAAAAATATTTTAAAAAAGTTGCTCAGCCAATAATTTAATTCAAAAGTCGGCCTATGGTCATTAAAGCCGAAGGCTAAGCTAATAACAAGGATAGATATGAATAATTGCCCTATTTCTTTTTTTGTGAACCTTAGTGAGATAAAACAAACACCTCCTTACACTATTATATTAGGATAATCTCTTATTAAAAGTTTCCTCTTAAACTTTTTGAGCCACAAATTTTTTAATCTCTTTTATTAAGCCTTTTTCGTGGCCTGCGCCAACAACCCCCACGATTAATTTGTTTGGGTTGCTTTTGATAATTTCGCTTAACTTTTTTGCCATAAAAACGTTTCTTTCATCAATTAACACCCGATAGATGGAGGGATAGTTTTTTTTGAGGCTGCCAATAAGTTTTTCTATCACTTTTTCGTTTGGCACCTTGCGCAAATCAAATTTTATTTCTGGCTTACCCCAAAGTAGCCCCCGCAGCAAATCATAAACGAATCGTAACCGCTCCTTCCAGGTAATCCCTTTGAGCAGCCTTTTTAGCGTGATGGTGATGTCTTGGTCGATTAGGGCGATTTTTGCGTTGAATTGCGCAGCTGAATTTATGGCAACCCTCATCTCTTCTCCAGGCTCTACACCGACGACTTTTCCCATCTTTTTTTCCGCCCACGCCCCGAAAAGGTTCAGGAGCCAAGCGCTCAAGCCCAAATATTTAATATCCCCTAATCGGATTTTTGGCTTATTTTTTTGCATCAGCCCGAAGAACCTTTTTTTATCCAATTCCAAAGCAATTATTTCCGGCCTCTGCTCTGCAAGAACTTTTTTAACTTCAGCTATACTTTCAATGGAGATGTGCGATGTTCCAATTATTGTTAAATTTTTGTACCTTTGCATATTAAAAATCCGTCAACAAAACCTGATTTACCCATAGTTAGAAAAGTTTAAATAGTTTAAAAGATTT
>JACQSW010000068.1 GCA_016211095.1 Candidatus Woesearchaeota archaeon
AAAAAGTATTGTTTTATTGCTTAACAATCTTTTTTAGCTTGTCTCTCTTGAAGTAGGCTATCGTCGCTATCGCCAAAACTGCCACAACTATCCACGCCCACATAAAGGCTTTGCTTCTTTCCTTTGACGGTATAATTGTTGGCTGCTCTTCTTCTCCTGTTGGCGGCGTAACCGCTTCACCTGTTGGTGCAGCTTTCTTTTCAGCGAATCCTGCAAGCTTTTCGAACCTGATGTTTGGCTCCATGTTTGTGAACCCTGTTAGCGTTAATGCTAGGTCTTTTTCTCCGTCAGCGTTAACATCAACTTCTTGCTTGATTCCCTTCTTCAAGGTTAGAGTTATTGGTTCTGAGGCTATTTCAACAGTGACTTCTCCGCCGAAGTAGTCTATGCTTGTGACTGTGAAGCTGTGGCTTGCTCCCTTCATTGAGAAGCTGATTGATTGTCCTTCTGAAACTCCAAGCACTTCAACTGGCTTGTCTGTGGACCAATCGCTTAAGCCTTCAAGTGAGGTTGTTGTTGTTGCTGCGTATTGCGTTGCTGGTGCTTCCTCTCCGCCGCCTCCGCCGCCTCCGCCTGATGCGGATGATGTTACTCCTGATAATGCAAAAGTAAAGCTTCCTTGCCTGTAATTGCCTGCTTTATCAGTTGTTTGGCAAGTGACCGTGTAAGTTCCGCTTACCAAAGTATCAGTGAATGATCCGTCCAAGTCTGTTGATCCGCCGCTAGGCTTGCTTATGCCGCTAATATTAGATGTAACATCAGTGCTGCTGCTTATGGCGTCTGTTCCCTTGTTGCAGCTTATTTGTAGTGTGGTAGCAGTCTTGCAACCTGTAGGCACACAGTTAACATTGCTTCCTTGCTCAATAACTGATCCTGTCGTTGCTGGAGCGGCAGGCGCAGTGTTATCGTAAGCAATTTTTAGTAATGGGCTCATTGAGAAGATTCTCGCGCCTGATGCAGAAGCTGCTGCTGAGTAATTGGAAAATACGTAGAGCAAAGTATCGACAGTATAATTGCCCTCGACATCCAATGCTTCGGCTGTTAGGTTCCAGGTGATGTTGTAAAGCATTTCTCCATTAACGTCTGTAATTCCTGATTGGTATGAGTATTGGTAACCATATGCTTCTGTATCATTGTACCATGTTTGTACGCTACTGTTAGCAATATTAGCTCCTGCATCTTTAGTTTTGCTACTATTGCCTCCAGCTCCTAAAAATCCTCCTCCCCATGAGTTCGGGGCATAACCATAACCATAAGCATACTGGCTTGTAACTCTTGTCCAGTTCCATGCTCTTACTGATGTTATGTTTATATTGGCGCATCCGAATTTTGAAGAGGTATTTCCTGGTTCAAAAGTGCAGAATTTGAAGCTTGTACCATTGGGGTAATAGATTTGGACAGTTATGTTTTGTACTGGAATTGTTTCTCCATCCTCAATATCTACGCTTAACGTCCAAACAGCTACTTTATCTGTTAGTTTGTATGTTCCGTCATCACTATTCGGCGTGAAGTATATTGTTAATGCTTTTACTGGCCCAGAAATCAGTAGGACTGCAATGACTGCTAATGTTAGAACTAAGCTTATGATGTGTTTTTTTATCCCTCTTTTATCATTCATTATTTTTCTACCTCTTCAAAAAAAATTTTTTAAAGTTTATAATCATAACTTGTTTGTATCTGAATAACCAAGAATGATTTAAAAAGATTTCTATACTAAAATAGATAAGAAGGGGAAGTATGAATAAGTAAGACACTTCAAAAAAAAAAGTTTTTTAGCCAAAAAGCTTAAAAAAAATCAAGGATAATGCTTAATAGATGGATGAGGGCAAAATTTTTTTAACAATCCCCGAGCCAATACTGAAAAAGCTGAGGGAAGAAATGAAAAAATATGCATACACCAACATGCAAGAAGCGATAGTTGACATTCTAAGGGACAAATTTTACTCAAAGATAGAAGGAAAAAAGAAGCTGGGAAGGCCGATAAAAATAAACGAAGAAAAAGTCTTGACGCGGAAAAAAATTTTCAGCAAAAAAGGGATAAAAATAGAAACCTAAAACCTTACTTTCTTCTTCATAAAGCGCAATAATCTTAGAGCCAATTTTTGGCTTTTAGAAAAAGTTCTTTTGGCGGGTACACCAACAACTACCTGCTTGAAAAAAATGCTTATTTCTCTTTGCTAGAAAAAAGTTAAATCTTCTCGATTATTTGTTTTATATGCTTAACAAATTTTTTAGCATTATCAATAGACTCAATTGTAGGTTCAATATTGGCCTGAGGGATTGTTTTGTATACAAACTGCCCCCTTTTTCTTTTCTCTGCCTGAAATAAACCAAGAAGCTCGTCGGCCCTTACAATCATCTTGTTGTATATCCTTAATAGTTCTACATCTAATATCCCTAAATCAACAAAATGTTCCTTAAACGCTTCCAATGTTCCCTTATGCACTTCGGGGGAATTTGTTTTGATGCCCCTCGTTAAGAGTATTGCTTTTGCAGAATAGAATATTGCGTAATAAGCATGGGAAATGACAGAAGAGTAAAAGGTATCATCTTTGTTTAGGCCGAGCCCCTTTTTTTCTTCCAAACTTTCGGATATTATCTTCAAAGCTGCTGACAGCCTTAATTCGTTTTCCGCTCTGTCCATATACTGTTTAGCCATTATATCCATGTTTAGACGCCTCCCTTAATATTTTGAAATAGGCTTCTGCTCCGGAAAGTATCATGTGCTTCCTTGCTATTTCCTTGCCATAATTAGGTTCTTTGCTTTTCAGCATTTCTAAAAATTCTTCGACGGTAAAGACATAAGGATGTAAGATAGGTATCATCAATTCGCCTTTGTTTGATAATTTGTTGAGTAGCCATTTTTTTTCCTCTTTCTTGTCGATAATGGTTACAATGTCCATGTCAGATTGTTTGGTGAAGGTGTTGTCTGCGTAGCTGCCTGCTATGAGCAGGATGTGGAAGTCAATTGGCATAAGTTCTATTATTTTTTTCAAGTTTGGCAGTTTTTTGTTAAGGGAATTAAGCTCTTCTAATAAGCTGAGGTATGTTATGCTTTCTTGCTCTTCTAGGTTTATATTGCATAATTGGCTTTGCCCTTTTTTTTTGAGGGTTATGATATTTTCCTTTTGGAGCTTTTTTACGGCGTTATGAGTCCAGCTATATGATTTTGTGCTGATTTTTTTCATAATCTCCCTAATTGTGAACTCAGCAAAAATATCTTGCCTAAATAATTCTATAATTTGTAATTCTTTTGCAGTCAGCATTTTATCCTTTTTTTAGTATAATAT
>JACQSW010000069.1 GCA_016211095.1 Candidatus Woesearchaeota archaeon
GAAAGGCGATCTCGATATGGATTTTTTTAAGTCTTTAATGCCAAAAACTGCGAGTGTTACTTTAGAAACTCCGCAACATGTGGCTAATCACAAAAAAGAGATTGAGTTTTTGAAAGGATGAATTACTGTTTTTTATTGTCAAAAGATAATCTTAATTTAGCAAAGCAAGAGATCATTTCCTTGTCGAATAAAAAGAAATGTTTATTATACGGGAATTTGCTGGTTATTGATTGCGCACCATTTGATTTTGGGCGGCTCGCTTACGCAAAAAAAGTTTTTTTACCTCTTTTTGAAACAACGCCTAATCTTCTTTCAAAAAAAATTTTGAGCTTTAACTGGCAGAAGCATTATTCAAAAAATTTTTGTGTTAGAAAAAGCGGAGAAACCGCCTTCACCGAGAAAAACTTGGCATCCCTGATTATTTCTAGGTTAAAATATCCTAAAGTGAATCTTACCTCTCCGGAAACTTGTTTTGAGTTTATTTTTTTGAAGAATAAAGTTTTTGCATGCAAGCGCATCATGGAGGTTAAGCATTATTTTTTTGATAGGCGGCCGCATCTTAGGCCTGGCTTCAGCCCAGTATCCCTCCACCCAAAGTTGGCGAGAGCGGTTGTTAATTTGACTGGGGTGAAAAAAAATCAGGTGCTTTTAGACCCTTTTTGTGGCACAGGCGGGATACTTATTGAGGCTGGATTGGTTGGGTGCAGGGTTGTTGGTTGCGATTTAGATGAATTAATGCTTGAAAAAACTGAAGAGAACCTTAAATTTTATGGTATCAAAAAATATAAGCTCAAATTGGGGGATGCGACGAAGATTTTTTTTAAAGCTGACGCAGTTGTTACGGATTTGCCTTACAGGCGAGCCTCTTTTGCTTCTCAAGGCATAAAAAATCTTTACGCAGCTTTCTTTGATAATGCACCAAATCTTTTCAAGCGTAGAGAAGGAATTTTGTGCGTTATAACTCCTTCAACGGTAAAGCTTAAGCACGGTTTTAGGAAAATTTTTGAAACAAAAATTTACATCCACAAAAATTTGACGAGGAAAATCACAGTATTAAAGCTATCAAGAAGAGGAGGGGCTTGATCAGGAACTTTGCCAGTTTAATCAGCCAGTAGCCGAGGTTGATAACTATTAGTGCTAAGCATATCGCGCTGGCAACCTTCCACGCATACTTCGCCTTTTTTTCTTCCTTAAAAATTGCTAAAGCAGTGATGTAAAATATGCGCCCGCCATCAACCATTCCTAAGGGCAGCAAGTTGAACAGGCCTACGCCGAGGTTTATGATGAACAGCCAGAGAAACAAGAGGTTTATCCACAACAAAGCTTTAAGAGCTGTTTCAAGGTTTTCTTTCACTTTGTGGTCGCTTATCCCGCCAACCCCGATGAATGGCCTTGTTTTGTTTTCGGGATTAGGCACAGCAACTATGTTGTAGTCGCCCTTATCCGTCACTAACTCAATCTCGTCCCCGGGCTTTGTTTCATCTAACATTAAAAAAAAGTTGGTTAGGTTCACTACGTCTACACCATTAACTTCCCGTATTATGAAGGGGGCTGTGAGCCCAGCTTTTTGTGCAGGATAATCATCCATGACCTCTTTTATTAACACGCCATCTACCGGCTCTACGGTGGTGAGTATCACTGGCGCAATAACATAGTTAAGGGTTAACAGCATCAATGCTCCTAACAACAAATTTGAGAATGGGCCTGCAGAAAAAACTGCCAGCTGCTTTTTTACCTTTTCCTTCTTCATCATTTTTTCGTCAGGCTCAACGAATGCTAAAAGTATTGGGCCCATAAAAGCAAAACCCGAACTTTTGATTTTTATTTTGTGAAACGTAGCAACGACGCCGTGGGAGAACTCGTGGACAACTGCCACTACAAATATTGAGATAATCCAGTGCCAGAAGCTAAGCTTTGGAGCTCCAGGGATAGATATGCCTGGCAGCACAGGCGCTAGCGGTGGGGGGGCGCTTGGCACGAGCAAGAATTTTAGCGTTTCTTTTATCAGGAATACAAAGATGAATATCATTCCCGCATACCCGCAGATGACGCCGAAATACCCTAAGTATTTGACTGTCCTAGGCATTTTCTTGGCTATCTTGTCCATCAATTTTAATCCAATCTTGGTTTTGTAGAGGGCTAAGAATTTGCCTTGAATGATAAACTTTTTTTTGTTTCTTAAATAGAAGACAAAAACAATTAGGTAGAAGGCTATGATGGAAAGCAAATCATAATTCATCTTTTTTGCTTATTTGCCCTTTTTAATTGGCCTGAACCTTTTGGTTCCGCAAACCTTGCACGATACTTCTTTTTTTAGAATTCTCTGAATGTCTGTCTTTATCTTTGCTTTGCAGTTTTTGCATATAAAGACTCTCCTGAATATTCTTGCTTGAGCTTCTGGAAATTTTGCCATCTTATTTTGATTGTTTTAAAACTCTTTCACCCATAACGACCCAATAAAGGACTTCTTTTCCTTCAACGATTTGGCCGGTGAGTTCTTCTGGGATTGTGACATCAAATGTTTCGTAAGTTTCCAAGTCCATTACGTTGGCTTTGTCGCCGCTTATCGATAGGACTTGTGCGTTTCTTTTTTCAACGATTGGTGATTCTACTTTGTTGTGGCCGGGCATGACTTGGATTATTTTTCTTCCATCTTTGATTCCAATTGCTTCCACCCTGCATTTTGCGTGGCCGTGTTTTCCAGGCTTAGAAGTTTGTATACTCCTAACAATACATGGTGTACCGTCAAAAATGACGTAGCTGCCAACCTTTAATTCTGTTACGTGTATTTGTTTTGAATCCATAAATCAAAAAGGAGGGGGACTGAAATATTTATAAACTTAACGGTAGCTTTGGAAGAAAGCTTTAAATATTTACCAAATGAGGGTGTTTAAGGTAAAAATGGGCATCAAAAAAGGCGACTTTATCGAAATAAGCTTCATTGCTAGGATTAAAGATTCAAATAAAATATTTGATTTGACGGATGCTGAAGTAGCTAAAAAGAATAATATATACGATGAGAAAGCTTCTTATGACCCGCTTGTTATATGTGTGGGGGAAGGGGATATAATCGCAGGATTGGACGCGGCCTTAATCGGCAAAGAAGTTGGAAAAACATTCACCATTGCGTTGCCGCCGGAGAATGCGTTCGGAAAAAAGAATGCGAAACTGATACATCTTGTTCCCTTATCCAAGTTTACAGAGCAAAACATAATGCCTTATCCTGGTTTGCAAGTAAACATCAACAACTTGTTTGGCGTAGTAAAAACAGCCGGTGGGGGAAGGATACTTGTTGACTTCAACCACCCATTATCGGGCAAAGAAGTAACTTATGAAACAACAATAAAAAGGATAGTTAGTGATGACGCTGAGAAAGTGAAGGGATTCATAAGGGCGTACCTCCAGCTTCCAAAAGTTGAGGTTGAGGTTAAGGATGGCGCAGCAAAAATAGAATTAAGCGACCTGCCAAAAAACTTTAAGGAAAAATTAACCGAAGAACTAAAGAAGAGGGTCCCCTCTTTAAAAAGTGTAGAGTTCATTTCTAAAGCTAAAAAATAATATACCGTTCAATTAGGGGATGTTTATATGGGCTGTTTATGGGGTGGTGGGGGGTCAAGAGTAAAAAGGGAGATGACCCAATCATCTGGCCTAAATGCAAAATCCTATATTGGAATAAGCCTGAGAAGAGAATAAAGAAAGAGTAAATTACTTCCAGTTACTTTTAAATTAATTATAATTACTTCTAATCCCTTGTTTTTATACAAAATAAAGAAATATATTTAAATACTTCTAATTTACTTATTATAACTAATGGAAGTAAATCAAATAATCTCGATTATTGAAGGCGGGGAAACTCAAGAAGTTGAGTTTAAACAATCTTTCCATAGTGCTCAGGAAGTAAGCAGGGCCATCTGCGCTCTTGCAAATACTTTGGGTGGAATACTTCTAATTGGTGTGTCGGATAAAAAAGAGATAGCAGGAGTACAATCAAATACGGATACACTACAGCAACAGCTTTCTGCTGCAAATCAATCTGTTATTCCAACTCCCCTCATTTCAGTTGAAGTGCATAAAGTCAAAGAGAAGATTGTCCTTGCAGTAATTGTTCAAAAGTCTCCTGATAACTCTTATCATACCTTTCACGGAGCAATTTATGTTCGGGTGGGGAGCACCACTAAGAGAATAGATGGGCAGACCCATCTCGAATTTCTACGCAACAGGCAAATACTATCTTTTGATGAAAGTTGTGAAACAACTTTTGGTCTTGAGGGTATTGATACTGAGAAAGTAATGGAGTATCTCAAAACAAGAAAACAAGAGAAATATCTTGATGGCCATACAATACAGGATTTTTTACTAAGCAACAAGCTTGCTTCAAGAAATGGGGAGTTGAAGATCAAAAATCCGGTCATTCTTCTTTTTGCCAAGAATACTATTCAATATTTTCCTCAGGCTGAAGTCAAGCTTGTTCAGTTCTCAGGAACAGAAGCAGTCAATATTCTTTCCCACAAACTCGTGCAGGATAGCCTGCCTAATGCTATAGACCAAGCCATTGCTTTTGTTGAAAAGCACCTTTCAAGAAACATAGAAGTTATAGGTTCGCCAAAACGAGTGGAAATTTATGAATATCCATTGAACGTAGTCAGAGAAGCAGTCGTGAATGCGATTGCGCACAGAGATTATTTTAGCAGAGATTCTGTACAAATATACATTTTCGATGACAGGATTGAGATAACAAATCCCGGCTCTCTGCCAAATGCTCTTCCGAAAGAAATGTTTGGAACGATATCTGTGCAAAGGAATCCAATTACTTACAGGTTTTTAAGAGACATGGGTTATGTTGAAGGGCTTGGAACTGGAATTCCTCGAATGAAAAACGCAATGCGCCATGCAGGGCTTTCTGATCCCGAGTTCAAGATCACAGAGAGCTTTTTCAGAATAATATTGCATAATGCAAAAGGTTCTAAAAAACCAATTGAATCATTGAAAGATTTGAGTTTGCGGCAGAAAAAAGCCTTTGAATACATGAAAAAGCATAAAACGATTAAAGCCCAAACATACGTGGAGATTAACAAGGTGTCTTATGCTACTGCAGTCAATGACATCAACGAAATGATATCCTTCGGGTACTTGAAGAAAGTAGGGGCATATCGCGGGGCGTATTATATTCTGGAGGGGGAAGAATGAGCTATGAATCTCCTGAGGATAAAGCAAGGCATGATTTAATTAATCCTGCACTTACAAAAGCAGGTTGGAAAATCCAACATTTTAAGACTGCAAATATTTATGCTTCCAAAGGCGTTGCTGTAGAATTCTTCCAGTTAGGAAAAAGAGTAGGTGAGGCAGACTACGTTCTATTCATAGATGGAAAAGCATGTGGAATAATTGAGGCAAAAAAAGAAGGCATGACTCTTATTGGCAAAGAACCACAATCAAATAGATATGCTCAAGGATTCCCTAAAGAGTTTGTATTTATTGATTTACCTCTTCCTTTTGTGTATGAATCAACAGGAACAGAAACTCGTTTTACAGACCTTTGGGATCCTAAACCAAGAAGCAGAGAAATTTTTTCATTTCATAGGCCCGAAACACTTGAAAAGTGGATTGCTGATGGAAAAGAAACTTTAAGAAAGAGATTAACGGAATTTCCTAAACTTGAAAATGAGAAACTTTGGCCTGCACAAAAAACAGCAATTCTAAATATGGAAAAATCTCTTTTTGGAGCTAAACCAAGAGCATTAATACAAATGGCGACTGGTTCTGGAAAAACTTTTACAGCCGTAAATATGTGTTATAGATTAATCAAAAATGCTAAAGTAAAGAGAATATTATTTTTGGTTGATAGGGGAAATCTTGGAGAACAGACAGAAACAGAATTTGAAACTTTTGTTGTGCCACAAGACGGCAGAAAATTCACAGAATTATACAATGTTCACCGATTAACTTCAAATAAAATACTTGATTCTGATAAAGTATGTATTTCTACAATACAGAGAGTTTATTCAATGCTTAAAGGAGAGAAGAAGTTTGAAGAGATAAATGAAGAAAAATCAAGTTTTGAAGATGATTATTCTTTTGAACCTGCTTCAGTAGAATATAATAAAATATTTCCGCCAGAAACCTTTGATTTCATAATTGTTGATGAATGTCATCGTTCAATATACAACCTATGGAAGCAAGTTTTAGACTATTTTGACGCTTTCTTAATAGGACTTACCGCAACGCCATCAAAAAGCACGATTGGATTTTTTGATAAAAATTTAGTCATGGAATACGGCCATGAAAACGCTGTTGCAGATCAAGTTAATGTAGACTTTGATGTTTATAGAATAAGAACAAAAATCACTAAAGAAGGCTCTTTGATTCCTAAAGGAGAAACGATTCTTAAAAGAGATTTGCGAACAAGAAGAAAGCGTTGGGAAACCTTAGAAGATGATATTAAATATGATGAAACAAAACTTGACAGAGCAGTTGTTTCAAAAGACCAAATAAGAACGGTTATTAGGACATTTAGGGATAAAGTCAAAACTGAGATTTTTCCAGGCAGAAAGCATGTTCCAAAAACTTTGATTTTTGCCAAAGATGATGCTCACGCTGAGGAAATTGTTCAGATAGTTAGAGAAGAATTTAATGAAGGAAATGAATTTGCTCAGAAAATAACCTATAAAACAGAAGGCGAAAAGCCTGAAAACCTCATAAGACAATTCAGAAACGAGTTTAATCCTCGTATTGCTGTTACTGTTGATATGATTGCGACTGGAACAGATGTTAAGCCTCTTGAGATTGTTTTCTTTATGCGTTCTGTGAAAAGTAGAAACTATTTTGAGCAGATGAAAGGTCGTGGTGTTCGTGTTATCAAAAATGATGATTTTAAAGCTGTAACTCCGGATGCAATGGCTAAAGAAAGGTTTGTTCCCAAAAGCCGAAAATCTTCCAGAACAGCCTTATTTGGACATCTGCTTCTTAACATCCACATGGTGAACGGAACGCAAAAATAAATAAATTTATATACATACAAAAGATTATTTAGTTTCAGGTTAAGAAAAAGAGGGAAAAAAAACAAATGGATTCTGTAATCAAGCAAGTCAAGCGGATGCCGCCTAAAAGTAATTGTGAACCAAAAATTTGGGATGAAGAAAGAAAAAGCAACCCTATTGACGAAGAGCTAGAACGAATCCTTTCCCAACAAAAAGCGAAGATAAAAGTGATTGGTTGCGGAGGGGCAGGGGGCAACACCATAAACAGGATGTCTGAAGTGGGCATAGCTGGAGCAGAAACAATGGCTGTGAACACAGACGCGCAAGACCTGCTTTACACTAATGCTGACATCAAAATTTTGCTCGGCAAAGAGCTAACAAAAGGCTTAGGGGCGGGAAGCATTCCACAAGTGGGGGAAGAGGCTGCTCGCGAAAGCGAACAAGAAATCAAGCAAAAAATAACCGGGGCAGACATGGCCTTCATAACCTGCGGCTTGGGCGGCGGAACAGGCACCGGCTCATCTCCAGTCGTTGCTGATATTGCAAAAAAGCTTGGATGCCTAACAGTGGCGGTCGTTACAGTCCCCTTCGCAATGGAGGGGCAAAGAAGATACGAAAACGCTTTGGCAGGATTAGAAAAGCTTGAAAACATAGTAGACACCTTGATAGTTATCCCTAACGACAAGCTCCTTGAATTAGCGCCAGACTTGCCGCTTCACACAGCTTTCAAAGTCGCTGACGAAATATTAACCAACGCAGTCAAAGGCATAGCAGAGCTAGTAACAAAGCCAGGTCTAGTTAACCTCGATTTCGCAGACATAAGGGCAGTTATGGGCAAAGGGGGAGTGTCGATGATCGGCGTTGGAGAGAGCGACGGGGAAAACAGGGCGATAGAGGCAGTAGAAAAAGCTATCAACAACCCATTGCTTGACGTTGATATCAGTGGTGCCAACGGCGCACTGATAAACGTAGCTGGAGGGCCAGACGTAACGCTTGAAGAAGCTAAAAAAGTCGTCGAGGCTGTCTCTTCAAAGCTCGCTGATGATGCAAGAATAATCTGGGGCGCACAAATCTCGGAAGACTTGCAAAGCACACTCCGAACAATGCTGATAGTTACCGGCGTTAGCTCGCCACAAATATTCGGCTCAAAAAAGAGGCTCTCAGAAAAAAGGAAGAGCGACATAGAAGAAGAATTAGGCATAGAATTCGTAACAGAAGAAAAAGAAGAAAAAGCATAAGCTTTTTATACTAGTGGATAATACTTTTAAATTCGTTC
>JACQSW010000062.1 GCA_016211095.1 Candidatus Woesearchaeota archaeon
AAAGATTTATATATAAGTTCGAACTAAAAAATAGTAAAAAATACTATTATAAAAGATTGGAGGACAAAAAATAATGAAAACCGTAACAAGAAAAGAATTTTTCAAAACAGAAGAAGCAACAAGAGAAATATACAAAAGATGCAACGTCGAAGGAAAAATGCCATTCGAACAATTCCTACAAGGCGACGTAAGAGAATTCATACAAACACCCAACACAGAAGTAAAGGACCAACCATACTGGCTAAGAATAGGATCAGACATAACACCAGTAGACGACAGATTCTACATACCAATAGACAAAAGCGCAACAAAAGACACACTAAGCAACCTACTAGAACAATACGTTCACAAATTTGATGCAGAAGCCTTCGCAGAAGAAATGGAGCTCTCACCAAAAGACACTGAGGAAGTAAAATCAAAACTTGCACCACTACAAAGAAAAATGGAAGCACCCAACATCCTGTACGAAGTTCAAAACGGACTAACAGACATAAGCTTGAACACACCAGTAAGCAGTTTAATAAGCTACAGGGTAGGCGCAGTCGAAGACAATGAAACAGGGGAAATAATATTTACAGAACACAACCTAATCGACATAGTTTTAAAAGAAAGAAACAAAGGCGGAAAATACTAAAAAATTTTTTTCAGCTTCAATTTTTTTGATGAATGCTGGAGAGAGGAAAAATGGGATATCGACCACTACCAGGAAGGCCAGATATGCCACACGCAGTAATACCCCCTATACCCACTATACCTCCCCAAAAATTCGATGAAGAAAAACCGAAAATGGCAAACACAAATCCGCAAATAATCCCAGAAACGCCACTAATATTCATGTGCAAGGGCATAACGCTGATAATAGACAACTGCCTCTACAAAGTAGACGAAGAAGCACAAACAGCACAAGACTTTCTGCAAATAACCCCAACAAAATTTCCCCTAATTGAATTAGAAAAAATAACCAAACTTGAAGAGCTATACTTCAAAGACCAACAACAAGAAATAAATGCATGGAAAAAACTTTACCAGCAGCAACACGAAAGGCCGTTCAACACAAAACTAAACGAAGACGAAGGTGAAGTGCAACTTCTAGAATTCGTAGTAGAAAAAGTCTTCCCATACTTTGCCGAAGGAGGAAAAAAGCTAAAACTTACAACACAACCAGAAAATGCTGGCAAAGCAAAAATAGCAACAACAGATGAAATTGCAGAAACAAAGAGGGCTAGCAATCCACTGCTTAACAAGCTCTTAAAAAAGGGGGGCGCAAAGACAGAAAGCGTAGCAAAAATTGAAGACTACCAACAGTCAATGCCTAACGAACAAAGTGGAGCATCAAACTCCTCAATATTCTCAGAAGCAGTCAAAAAATATAACGTTGCAATAATAGAAGACGGCGTTTTCATACTAAAAGAACACATCCCACTGATTTCTAATACTGAAAAAAATTTGGAAATAAGCATAAACCTCAAAGGAAAAAACTATTATTTAACTCCTTGCATGGACTTTTTATCGCTAAAACAAATCTATGAAGGCATGCTGCAAAAAAATTTGCAAAGAGAAGCAGAACTGGAACACCCAAGGATCAGGGCAGTAGACGCTAAAAAAACATCGCTGGAACAGGAAGTACAACGGGAAATATACAAAAATGCAGGATTAAGCCTTATTAGGGAAAGATATTACTCCTATTACATATGTTTGGATGTTCCGGAATATGTAAACATTGGGGATGATGACGAACTTTACCGGTTCCCAGAAAACAAAGTTGCTGTAAGGATAGAATTTGGAAGAGGAAGAATCACCGTTAGCTCACCAGTCATAGTTCATTCCTACTCTGCTTACAACCAAGTGAAGAATGGAAAAATTGTTGGAAAAGAAAGCCAAAAAATTCCTTACAAACACCCATTCCTTGACGGGCTAAGCGATTTCAACACTATCTGCACAAATAACTATAACGTTTCAGACAGCCTGACAGCTGAGCAAAAAATTGTGAAACACCTTAACATAGCAAAAAACACAATGATGAGCGGCTACTTTGGAGACTTACGTCCCCACAATAGGCTGCGCAAACCATCATTTAGCGACATGATAATAAGCAAAAGCGAAGTTAAAGAGCTAAACCTTCAAATCACAAACAAAAAAAGAAAAGGAGAGGAATAATAATGGGTTTAGAAACAAAACTATTCAAAAAAAGCCAAAAACAGCCAGATGAAGATTTCAACTTCGAATTTGGCCCGCTAAAGATTACTAAAGAAGCCTACAACAAAATGAGGCGATACCAGCAGCTTTTCGAAACATTAAGCCCGAGAACAGAATTTTACGCATACATGGTAAGCCCAAAAGGCGATAACGAAGCAGTAACCGACGTTTTTCTGGCCCCGAGGCAAGACAATGTGCATGCCCACACCGAAGTTGACGAAGAAGGGGTAGGCATATCAGCAAGAGCAATAGAATCAAATGGAAACAGGATAAGGGGATGGACACATTACCACCCAAGCGACGGATGGTTCTTTTCTTCAGGAGAAGACCAAGACAACCATACAAGGATAGTCACAGCATTGACATACAACAAACAAACAGCTTGCAGAAAAAAAGAATACAAACCAACAAGCATCCAAAAAAAAGAAGGCAAAATATCAATCAACAACGAGTTCTTGGGAGAGACAATAGAGTTTGATGCAGCCTATTTAGACGAATCAAAGCTTGAAGAATTAACAAAAAATTTTACGTTCAAGAAAGACAGCTACAAAACAGTTCTTTTCTGCTACAGCATGATACTCGTCGGAGACAACAGGGAATATGTCGAGCTAATAACCTTCGATACAAAAACAAAGAAAGTTAATCTGCAGCTAACAAAGATAGAATTTGTAGAAAGCCAAAATAAGGCGGCTTACACAGACAAAGAGCTTCTCGTAGACCTCTTGACAAGAATAAAGTATAATTCGCCGCTAAGCAAAGTCGTCAGGAACATAGAAGACAAAAAATTGATGATAAAAGCATGGAAAGAAGTCAAAAAGATGTCTAAAGAGCAACAGCTCCCGACAGAACTTTACCCAAAAAAAATATTCAAGCCAATTTTCAAACAGCCAAACAAAGAAGAAACTGTTGCGATAGAAAAAAAAGTAGAAACAAAGCTGGAAACAAAAGTTTCAGAAACCCCGCAAAACCAGCCGCAAAAAGAAACAACAGACGAAGCAATAATAAAAGAGCTAGAAACACAAACCTATTCAACATTCGCACAGGACTTAAAATACACCATCAGAACAACAATCAAAAAGATATTGTTCAAAATGAAAGGAAGGCAAATCTAAAATCACAAAAAAAATGGAATATAACAAAACTGGCAATGATGAAACTCAACTGCAGCAACAAAAAGTTGAGTTGAAGAAGGTATTAGAGGCTAGTTTGAGGAGAGAAGAGGGTGGGCCTGTTGTGCTTGGTGATGTTTCCAAGTGGGAGAAGATTGACCCAATGACTTTGCTAGTTGCCAAAAAGCTTAACCTGGGCTTAAACGAATCTTACCTCCCATTATTAAGGGATAATCCCGAAACAGGCCTTTACACTTTAATCATTGGCAAATACTACAAGAAAAAAGCTGAAGAAGAAGGCTTAAAGCATGTTGCTGAAGAGATTGAATCTTTGCTGCAAAAAGCAGGCACAACCATCGATCAATTAACAATTTATTCTGCAACAAGATTCAAAAAGATTCCTGATAACAAAAAAGTTTTGAAAGCTATAGAAGCAGCAAAAAAAGAAATCAAAAAAGCAGAAAAAAGCTTGGAAATAGTGGTTAGTGATGAAGTAAAAACAAGCGAAGTCCTAGTTGAAACTATCAAAACTGTGGCGTTAAAAGCAAGCTACCCCATCCTTGGAAATTTGCCATTTAGTTTACAAGAAAAATTAGAAGAGAAAGTTGGACAAGAACGCTACAATGCGATTGAGGCTACTGACTTTAGCCTAATTTCTAACCTTATTGGCGGGGGTGTAGCAGGCGGATTTGTAGGCGACTCTTACAATCACTGGATTCTTGGGGCAATTGGGGGAGTTGGCATTATGATAACTGATGTTTGGCTTAGAAGCAAATTATCAGGCGTGAATATGAACAATAATGTGCCTATAAAATCTGGTTCATTTATTTTGGAGCTTGCTACTATGCCGTTCGAATGGATATACAGCAGTTATAAGGAATCAAAAGAAAGAGTAAAACAAAAAAAAAGAAGAGGGGGATTATAAAAAATGAGCGACAGATATGACCGGCAGGAAAGGATTCCTAACTGGAAACAAACCGCCCTTAATGACTCTTACATCGCAATAGTTGGCTCTGGGCCATTAGCACAAAGCTTAGGGGCAGTCTTAGCTGGGCTTGGCATTGGAAACTTAAGGATTTACGACAACGAAATTTTAAAAAAACATTCAGCACAAGACTTCCTTTGCTTTGAAGCCAAAGAAGGAGAAAAGAAAGCTGAAGCGGTCAAGGGGCTGATAAGCAAGATTAATCCGCAAATAAATGTTGACATGATTAATTGGAAATTTTTGAGGCATTACTTCGCAGAAGCAGTCATCGGAAAGCCTAACGCAATTGTTGATTGCACCAACGACCCATTCCAAGAGCTAATCCTCTTTTGTTATGGGCAAGCGCACAATATCCCAGTCATTAATGGTGCATCCAAAAAGTATGACTGCTTATTATCAGTAAAGCTGCCAGACAAAAATTTTGCTGTTCCAGAAGACTTCTATCTAGACAGCGTAACTCTCGAAAAAGTTACTAGACTAATTCCTGAATCATACTTATCAATAGACTACTACAACAGAGAGCAAGACGGCTTAACCTCCCTTGTATGTTCGGGATTAATTGCAGATGAAGTAAGAAAAATAGTTATGCCCTTGAACGAAGACGAAAAGCCTTTGCAAGGCAGCTTAAACTACAGCCTGCTTTCACAAGACAGATTTTCATTAAACAGCCTCCCAACGAAAGAAGCAGGAAAGATGGAATACAGCAAAAACAAGGTTGTCTATGTTATAGGCGCGGGAAGCATAGGGAACATAGTGGGGCTGGGATTAGCTGTTGAAGGAATAAAAGAATTAGTTATTTTTGATGATGATACAGCTGAAGAAGTCAACCTCAACAGGCAAATACTCCTTTACGAAGGCGTAGGCCAACCAAAAGCAACAACACTTGCCAAAAAACTAAGACAAATCAACCCTAACATTAATGTTGAAGCTGTTGTTGGAAAATTTACCCCAAAAACCGATTACGGCAAAAAACCCGACTTGGTTATGGCCTGCACAGACAGCTTCAAAAGCAGAAAAATAGTGAATGATTACGCCAAAAAATACGGCATACCCATAATAAGCGGAGGAACAGACTTTGACTCTGGCCAAGTAATAAGCTATGCTCCGGGAAGAAGCACATGCCTAAACTGCCAAATAGGGATAGACAAAGCTGCAGAACAAGAAGCGCAAGTTGAAGGATGCGCAACAGCGCCAGAACCATCAGTAATAGTTTCAAACTGGATAATCGGAAGCCTAATGGTAGCAGAAGCATCAACAGTACTAAACAAAGACAACCCAACAATCAATGGAAGAACAGTTTATGACTCAAAAGAAAACAGAAGGCTAAGAGTTGTAAAACTAGAAAAAAACTGCCAATGCCACGAGGAGGGCAAAAAATGAAAAAAATAATTTTAACAGGATTAGCAGCCATACTCGGAATAGCGGGGTGTGCAAAAGAAAACGACTCTGAAGAACAAAAAAAATTACAAACACAAATCGTGCAAACAGAAACTATGAAGAGAACTGTGCAAATAACAGACGTAAGAGAAGCAGGGCTAGACATATACATCTACAGCGAGGTGCATGAGAGTGGTTACGAAGAATTTCCTTTCCAAATTGTTGTTGCCAAGGATCCTGAAGGAGAAAAAGGATTCATCAGCATAGGGTTAGATGCGCGGCTGCATAAAGGAGCTGCAACAATAACCTATATGCCACTAACCAAGCCATGTGTAGAGGCGCTAACTTTTGCTAAAGCATTTATGCACTCAGAAGCAGACATCGAACATTTTCCAACCACACCAATCTGTACAGACGGAATAATCAAAACAATAGAATACGAATAAAAAATGGAAGATAATATTACTAATCCGGAAAGCGAACAGCAAGTTGAGTTGAGAAAGATGTTTCAGGCTTTGTTAAACAAAGAAGGGTCGCCTGTTGTTAAATTGAGTGATGTTTCTAAATGGGAAAAGATTTCTCCAAAAACTTTAGTTGTTGCTCAGAGTTTGGATTTAGATTTTAAGAAAAAGTATAAGTGTTTGTTACAAAACGAAATTGGACTATACACCTTAATATTGGGCAAATACTATCAGAGAAAAGCCAAAGAGCAGGAATTAAAAGATGTTGCTTTAAGCATCGAAGCCTTGTTGCAGAAGCAGGGGACAACAATGGATCAGTTGGAGGTTTACGCTATCAACACTTTTAAAGAATTGCCAGACAAAAAAGAATTGTTAAAAGATATAGCAAAAGCAAGAAAAGATGTTGAAAAATTCAAAAAAGCAACCAACCTTGAAGAAAAATTAGAGTTAGAAAAAGAAACAATAAAAATCGGTATACTGTGGGATACCACAAAAGGCATAACAAAAAAATTAGCGATCAAAACAACTTATCCAATACTTGGCAGCTTGCCATACCCTATTCAAGAAAAGATTGAAGAAAAATTTGGAAAAGAAAACTACAACGCATCATCCGCTATAGCCAGCAGCGTATACACTATTCTCGGTATAGGGGGCATTATAGGGGGCAGTATAAGTTACAACGATACCCTGCCCTATGCATCCTCAACAAATCTGTTCGATAGATGCTTTCTGGCAACATTAGGAGCTATAATTGGTGTTGGTGTTGCCTTCATGAGCGAAATTGTAGTACGAGAATGCATAGCTATAAATCGCAGTCATAAAGGACACTTCTGTTCAGGCACGCCAATCTTGGAATTAGCTTACTTACCATTTACAGGCGCAAATTACCTTTACAAAAAAATGAAAGAAGGAATAAAAAAAAGTTACGAAGAAGCAAAAAGCATCGAGGATACAATTAAAAGGTATAAATCTATTCCCCCGGGCAGAAAATAAAATGGGGGGAGCATGAAACAAAATGGAATATAACAAAACTGGCAAGGATGAAGCTCAATCGCAGCAACAGAAGGTTGAGTTAAAAAAGATACTTGAGGCAACTCTGAAAAAAGAAGGGTCGCCTGTTGAGCTTGGTGATGTTTCCAAGTGGGAGAAGATTGACCCAATGACTTTGCTAGTTGCTAAAAAGCTTAACCTGGGCTTAAACGAATCTTATCTCCCATTATTAAGGGATAATCCTGAAACAGGCATCTACACTTTAATCATTGGCAAATATTATCAGAGAAAAGCTGAGGATGATGGCTTAAAAGATGTTGCGCAGAGCATAGAGGCGCTTTTGCAGAAGGAAGGGACAAATATTGAGCAGTTGATGGTTTATGCTTTGCACACGTTTAAAGATATTCCGGATATCAAAAAAATTTTGGGAAATATATCGGAAGCGAAGAAAACTGTTAAAGCAATACAAAAGCTTGAAGACAGAATAAGCTTTTATGCCCACCCCATCAAATGGTTCAAGAAAAAAATCAGCAAAAATGAAAACAAAACAGGTGCAAATCCTGTAGAAGAAAAAAATTCGGTCATCAAAGGACTAATATCAAAAAGCAGGGAAGCGCTTGAAAAAGACCTCAAAAAATTGTACGCTGAAGTTGAAGGCAAAGAATACCAATTTACCACAGAATCAGAAGACTTTTTTCAACGAAAAATAAAAATTGGATTACACTCGACAAGAAAAAAAATTTGTGAAATAAGCTTTATTCTCACGGAGAATAATAAAGGATATACAACTAGGGATTGGTATTATATACGAATAAAAAGAAAATCAAATGGAAATATAAAAATAAAAATAACCGAAAGTTATACTACTGAAGGATTGTTTGGGCGTGATATTAATTCAATTTTCGGTTATTACGCAAAAGAGTATAATTCTGGAAAATCTCAAGACACTATTAATAACATTTTGTATACAACGACTGGCCTTCCAAATAAATTACGAAATGAAATAAAAGCTATTGATCAAAAAGAAAAAGAGAAAAG
>JACQSW010000073.1 GCA_016211095.1 Candidatus Woesearchaeota archaeon
ATGGAAGAAGCAATCAAAAAAGCAAAAGAAGGAATCAAAAGAGGCCAATCACCGTTCGGCGCTGTCATAATTAAAAACAATAAAATAATTTCATCCGCCCATAGCACAGTCTTAAAAGATAAGGACTCCACGGCACATGCAGAGGTAACCGCTATAAGGAAAGCCTGCAAAAAACTAAAAACGTGGAACCTAAAAGGATGCATAATCTTCTCAACCTGCGAACCCTGCCCCATGTGCTTCGCAGCATGCCACTGGGCGAGAATCTCAAAAATTTTTTATGGCGCAGCAATAAAGGACGCCCAAAAAGCAGGATTTAATGAACTCATAATAAGCAACACAGTCATGAAAGAAAAAGGAAAAGCAACAATCAAATTAGCCCCAAATTACATGAGGGAAGAAGCAGCAAGCTTATTCAAACTGTGGAAACAAAAAAGGAACAAGCCATATTAAAAAAAAGAAGCTCAAAAAGTATATAAACATCTAATTTCTTAAAAAAACCTGCAAAGCCCCGGTGGTGTAGTCCGGTCAATCATCCGGCCCTTTCGAGGCCGGGACCCGAGTTCGAATCTCGGCCGGGGCATTAATTTCACTACTTTTCTGAATCTAAAAAGTTATAAACCAAAAAAAACCTTTAAATTAGGTATGGTTTTTTTAAAGGCGTTATTAATGAACCCCATTTTTCTGGCAGGATTAATAGCTATGCTTACTAGCCAGTTCTGCAAGTTTCTTGTTGTTTCATACAAAAAAAGGAAAGTCTGCGCGTTCGCAGTTTTTGACCTTGCAGGGATGCCTAGCTCGCACACAGCAACTGCAATAGCTGCCTTATCCATAGTTTATTTTGAGCAGGGCGTCTCAACCATCTTCATGGTGGCTTTAGGCATGGTTATCTTCCTTCTTGACTCATTGTTCAATGTTGATAGGAATATTGGGAAGCATGCCGCAATAATAAACGCTTTCCTCGGCGTGTTCCCAGGCAAATTAGTGTACAAGCCATTGCGAACAGAATGGGGCCACACAATAGGCGAAATACTAATCGGGGGAATCATCGGTTATGCTATAGCTTATGCGGTCTGGTACTTTTAGCATGGAACGGTTTATATATTCAAAAAAATAATATTATTAACAAAAAAAATGGGTGTTACAAACTTTTTAAAACCATCTCCAGGAAAAGTTGTGTTTATGGTTCTAGCAACTTTTTGGAGCTTATTTAACATCCCATTATTCTTTTTGGCAAACAGCGTTTGGGAAATATGCTTAATCGGGATAAAAAATGGTGCACCAAAAAAGTGCGTTGCAATGAGCGGAATACTCCTCCTTGCTTTTGCCATTCCAAGTTATATCGTTGCCTGCCTTTTCATAACAGTTTACAAAAACCAAAAAATACTAAAAACAATTCCTCTATCCGCTGAAAAAAAGATACAAAAAGAGAAAAAAATACCCTTCTTAGGAAAAAGGTTCATTATAAAAGAAAAAGAAGAAAAAAAGTGGGTGAAAGAAGCAAAAAAATAACGCCTGCTCGCTCATAAAGCAAATCAAAAATTGGCTTATGCGGCTTGCGAGAATCGGACTCGCACCTCAAGCTATTTCCACAAAAAAGTTTGTTTGGGAAGCTCGTATTCTACCACTAAACTAAAGCCGCGCATTTAACCTTTTGTTCACAAAAATTCGTTCTCAATCTCGAACTCGTCGTAGGTTGGCAATTCTTCCACAACTGCTGGAACTAAATGTTTTCTTTTAAGCTCCTTTTTTAATTCGTGGACGACTTTTAAGTTTGTGAGCAGCCTCATTTTTACGTTGTCTACGCTTATTAAATTTTTTGGGATGCTGAACTCTTTTATCAGGCTGTTTCTTATTTTTTCAAGTTTTTTTATTAAAGCTTTCTTGTTTTTTAGCTGGCTAACTTTTTTGTTGTAGCTGAATGTCGGCGTCAAATTTTTGAAGTAAATCGCGCCCCTCACCAGGCTGCCGTCTTTGGTTAGGGTGTCGTATTCTTTTTTTATGTTTTTTGCACGCCTCTTTATCCTGTTGGCTAGCTGTATTTTGTCTTTTAGGGTGGTTGTGCAGTAATGGACGTTCAGCTTAGTATTTTTTGAGCAGAATTTTAATAATTTTTTTGCTAATTCCTCGCTGCCCTTTACGCCGTATGATAGCCTGTTTTTTGTTTTGAAGCCAAGCTCAAAAAGCTTGCTTCCCTTCGCATCCGAAACTTCCAGCTCGTTGAGGTTCAAGAAATCAACTTTTTCATCGATAAAGCGGATTAGCTCCTTTGTTTCTTTTTCTTTGTTAGGTATCACGGGAATTTCTATGCCTTTTTTCATTTTTGTTTTGTAAAGTATTCTTGGCCACAAATTTTTGTTGCCTATTACTGGGTGGAATCTTATTTCGTCAAGGCCTGCCCCTTCAAGTTTCTTTAGCACGTTGGCGCTTACTTTATTTAGCGGCGTGTAGAGGTGTATGTGAAACTTTTTGCCGAATGCCTTCTTTAGCATCCTAATGATTTTGATAGTTCTCCCTAGCCTGTCTAATGGATCGCCACCGGTTATTCCTGCGCCTCCGCTGCTGCACAGATTAGCTTCTTCAATGGCCTGCTTTAAATTCTGCACGGGCCACTCATTCGCGTAAACAACGTCGATATTCCTTTTTTGGTCAGAGATTGGGCAGTAATAGCAGGAAGACGAGCATAGCCCTGTTATGAAGACAACTTCTTTTTTGCCTTGCACGCATAGCTGGCAGCCTTTTGCAAGCTTCCCAATTTTATAGGAGTAATAGCGGGTTTTTTGGATTCTTCCCATAATATTTTCTGACAGTAGCCGCA
>JACQSW010000063.1 GCA_016211095.1 Candidatus Woesearchaeota archaeon
CAATATAAATATTTATAAATATTGCATGACCAATAAATAGCATGCAACCGCCGAAACACCTTGAATTAAAGGGCTTCCTTTCTTTCCAAATACTCCACGAATTAAGCATAAAAAAGCTATGTGGGGACGAGCTCGCTGTGGCTATAGGGCTGAAAAAAGGATCAAAACTAACCCCTGGAACAATATACCCCGCACTAAAATTTCTGCGCAAAAAAAAGTTGATTCAGCATAAAAGATGCGGAAGAAAAAAGTGTTATACCCTCACAGAAAACGGGGTGAAAGAGTATAATATTTTAAAAAAAACCTTCAAAAAAATATTTAGTAAACTACTAAAGTAAGAACTCAAAACAAAAATTTTAAGAAAAAATTAAATATTTTAATCTAAATTTTTATCTTTTTCTGATACTCTTTAACCCTTCTAACTAACTGCTCAGGCAGATCGACGCGCTGAGCTTCTGCTTCTTCCACGACTGTTAAAAAAGTTTTTTCAATAGCTTTTAATTCAGGATAAAGGCTTAAGAATGATGATGTTTGCTCCATCTTTTTCTTCAAGCGATCAATGTCCATCATTGCTTTCTCTATTTTTTTCTGATAAATCGTAGATTTTGAGATTAAGGGCCTCGATTCTTCTTCTTTTTGCCCTAAGAACATGCCGTTTAGCGGTTTAGGAACCTGCCGCGGATTATCTCTGAGGCGTTCTAATCGTTTACGAACAGGAATTATATCCATGATTATATTATGGTGTATTTTTGGTTTTAATAAACTTTTTCTTTTCAGGTGTCTAACGGGCTTTTGACTTTTTTTAATTGCTTGAGTGAGACTCGGGTATAGAATTGAGTGGTTTGGAGATTTGCGTGGGCTAAGAGCTCTTGGATTAGCCTTATGTCTGTCCCTTCCTCGAGGAGGTGCGTTGCGAAAGCGTGCCTTAGGCCATGGCAGTAAACCCTCTTTTTTATTGCGCTTTTCTTTGCTACACGCTCTATAACTCTTTGGACTGCCCTCGTTGTTATTGGCTTGCCTTCTTTTCCGGGAAACAAGCATTCTTTTACATTTGGGAGGTACTGGTTTAGGTCTTCGATTACTTTTTCTGAAAGAATAAAAAATCTGTCTTTCCCGCCTTTGCCTTTTTTTATTAGGCCGGTTTTTTCTTGTATGTTAATTTCTTTTGTTGTTAGCTTTGCGCATTCGCTCACTCTTAAGCCGGAGGAGTACATGATTTCAATGAGGAGCTTGTTTCTTAGGCTTCCAGCATTTTCTATGAGCCTTTTAACCTCTTCTTTCGTTAATACTTCGGGGAGTTTCCTCTGTTTTTTGGGCGTTTTAATGTTTTTTGTGATGCTTTTTTTTAGTATTTCGTCGTAAAAAAATTTTAATGCTGACTTTGCTAACGCAACGGAGGCTGGATCGTAATTTCTCTCAGATAATAAGTACGCAAAGAATTCTTTGACGTCGTCCTCATTTACTTCTGCCGGATCTTTTTTTATATAATCAAAAAAGGTTTTATTGAAGAAAGCGTATGTGCTTATTGTTCTTGGGCTTTTGCCCTGTATTTTAAGCTCAACAGCTATCTTTTTGAGAATTTCATCTTTGTTCATATTTTTTTAAATTATGGGCGTGCCATAATCCGTGCCAGTAAAAAGCTCTATTTCGAATCTGGATGGCTTGTAGTCTATCCTATTCCAGTCTAAGGCGTCTAAAACGTGCGTTGCTGGCTCAAGCTTGAACCCGTGGTTGGGGAGTATTTTAAATTTATCTAAGCTATCAATGAGTATATCCAGTGTCTGGGTGTACTGGTCTTTTGGGACGTGTATTTCGACTTCTTTCATTTTATGGGAATCTCCCCGGGCTGACTAAGTTATCTAATAATTTATCAAGGTTTTGTTCGTCTTCATCATCTAATGCGTCGTATGGTGTGCTGGGGTCGTATTTGTCTAATAGTTTGTCGATTTCTGACCTTGGAGGAGCATAACTTATTCCTCTCAAGTCTAATGCGTTGAATACTACCCTTTTTGCCTCAACAAGGATTTTTCCTTCTTTTGTTTTTGCCTTGCCTTGTTTTTCTGATAAAAGAATGAGTGTTTCCCATTTCTGTTTTGGGTCAACTGTTATTTCGATATAATTTTTGTTTTCGTCCAAGATCCGTCATTCCCCCTTTTTTTTGATTTTATCCTTTTTTATGGTAAATAATGCTGGTCTTTTTATTAGTTTTTCGCTTGGGGGGTGGGTTTTTTGTGCTTTTTTAAGGCTTTTTAGGGGTGTTTCCTTGTATGTGCGTATAATATTCAATATATGGCATGCGAAATGCGTGTTAACTTCACCTTTTCCCAGCTTAGCTCCCTCTCTCCCCCATCCTATCATAAAAAAAGAAAAAACTTATATCCCTATAGTGATACAGGCAAATGGTGAAAAAAGCCCTAAAAACGCTTGCGTCAACGCTTCTTCTTTTAGCCCTAATGCCAACAAGAGCCAAGGCATCGAACTTGCCAATAGAAGAAATAAAAACTCCGCAAGAAGCTCAACAGTATATTCAAAAAAGATTTAAAAAAAGTGAAAGCCAAACGGCCTCAGAAACAGCAAAAACAATCTTATCAGACGACAACTTCCAATATTTAGAGATCGCTAAATTGCACCTCACTACTTACAAAAAAGAAAGATATCTCCTCATCTACCAAGAAAACAACAAATATGGCAGCATAGGCCTAGAAGATAGGGATTGCAAACCAGCACAATACTCAAGCATTTGCGAATTAGTGTCAAGCATGAACTAATTCAACGCAGCAACAATCAACGGAGAAACCCAAATCTGCCTAAGAAAAGACATAGAAGACACCATAAAAGATGTAAAAACACCAAAAGAAGCGCAAGAATGGATACACAACAACATAAAATACGAAACAGACAAAAAAGTTTATGGCGTCACAGATTATTGGGGCTCATTCATAGATGTATTTGAGAGAAGAACAGACGACTGTGACGGGGGAGCAATAGCTG
The DNA here is from genome assembly GCA_016211095.1 of Candidatus Woesearchaeota archaeon. Taxonomy (GTDB): domain Archaea; phylum Nanobdellota; class Nanobdellia; order SCGC-AAA011-G17; family GW2011-AR17; genus JACQSW01. Next base: position 2,992 of record JACQSW010000063.1, read on the forward strand.
TTGCTGCCCTGCTAAGCGATAACCCTAAATATAATAATGGGCGCTTATTATTTCTTCAAAACAAAAAATGGGCGCACCTAATCTACGTTTACCAAACTGAACCCGGATATTATGGGAGCGTCGGAATATTGGCCGAAGATTACGTAAACCCGGAAGAGTTAACTAACCCGCCACAACAACTATGCGACCTGATAAGAGAGATAAACAAGAAATATCCAAACAAAGACGAACAGTACACATTATACGGCATAGGAAACCTTCCCCTATTAACTGATTTGCTTGCTTCAACAGAAAATTTATATGAAAAAGTGGAGTTTACGAACTTGGGAGTCTGCTCACCACCTATAGGCTCGCCACAACAAGAAAAGAAAAAAACAAGATACGAAACCCCCTAAATATCCATAAAAAAAACATTCTTTTACTAAATGTGGGGAAAAAATTTATTAAAAAAAAATAATAAAAAATTTATAGAGAAAATTTATCTTTTCTTTTTCTTTTTCTTACCGCCCCTTGCCATTTTGGC
>JACQSW010000074.1 GCA_016211095.1 Candidatus Woesearchaeota archaeon
CCGCCCCTTTTGCCCTCATTGCAAGGTTGAATTTTCCAATAAGTTTGGCGAAAAGGTTTATTTTTCTGCTGGGTCTCTTTGCCCTATCTGCAAACCAGTGGAGAAAGTTAGGTTAATCAGCAATAAGGGCAAAAGAAAATAATTTTTTTAGGGCAAAGTGAGCGAGAGACTTTCCCTGAAAAAAAAACACTTGTTTATGACGGCAAAAAATGAAAAAGTCGGGGGCAAACCGCTGCTTTTGTTTTTGCGCGCGTTATGCTACAAAGTCTGTTGAGTGTTCCTCTTTTTCTCCGTCAATTACTAATTTCCGGATTAATACGCCTTTACGTTGGCCATGAATCCGGGCCATTTCCGGTTCGTTTTTGTATTTTTCAGGTATCATAATCTCCTTTATTATATACACATGGGATATGGCTGCTTCTTTGAACTCTTTTTTTATATCAAAGGCGAACTCATTGAGTAAAGAAAGGGGGAGTGTTGCTGAGCAAAAATTGTCTTTTAACGCTTTGCCCGGTTTTGGCAGCGACTTGCCTACTTTTAAAGAATAGTTCGGCGAATTTATGTTAAGTAGGAGGTTATGGCTTTTAAATTTTTCATAAACCTGCCTAAGCTGGGCATTTGAGAATTTTCCTGCGATTTGCCCAATGTAAATTTTCCCTTTTTTCTTAAAACTTTGCAGGTTTGGTATGGGCTCCTTCTGGAAATCATAATTAGCAATTATTTGGCCAGTAACTTCTAACTCTCCTTCAGCATTTTGGGCTATTAAACCAGCAATTTCTGATGCGAACTCGTAAGAGGTTTTTAATTTAAAATTTTTCGGCCCTTTCCTTATGTTTATGTACGCCTTTTCAAATTGGCCCTTACTAAACCTGGAGAATTGCTTATGCACGTCTTCATCCAGCATACCCTCAAATATTTTTTTTATAAACCCCATCTTTTTGTCACCTTCAGCAAATTTTTTTTAAAAAATCTATCCTTTTCGCTTCAATGGATATTGCACGCTCATTGAGCCTAATGTAGTTTGGGCAAAGCACATATTGTAACGAATTTTTTTGGCAATAATCTAAAAGCTGCGGCAAGGTTTGTGCGTCAAACTTAACAACAACATTTAACCCCCGTGAATCTGGATGGACTATCTGGAATTTTTTTAAATCCTTTTTAATTGCTTCTGCTTTTTCTAGGATACTTTTTAATCTCTGATTATTGAGCTTGGGAATGACCTCTTTAAAAAAAGAAGGGTGCACGCTGATCATAGAAAACACCTCTTTTGCCGCATTAAAATGTTCCGGATTGTTAGACGATATAAATCCGCCGTAGCCACTATTAACAGGACTCCATTTTCCGAAACTAGCAACTATTATATCAGAGTATTTGCCGTTGCATAGCTTCCTATCCCCAACCGCACCCGAAGCGTCTTCAATCACTAAGCAGTTGTTTGCTTTGCAAATTTTGAATATTTTTTTCAGGGGCTGTTCAGCGAAGTACCCGGCAAAAGATGTAAAAATTAATGCTGAAGCATTTTTTGATTGCTCTTTTAAATCGTCCAAATCAATTATTCCGTAATGCGTTTTAACTTCTTTCACGGCAAAATTCAAGATTAGGGGATACCGCTTGAAAGATATCCAACCGCCCTGATCCGGGATGATTAGTTTGGGTTTCGGATTTATTTTCTTGGCGATGAATAATGCGGCAAAAATTGCGGAGTTGCCCCTCGAAGTTATCCTGACATAGCCATGCCTGCTAAGCTTTTTTAATTTCTTAACTGCCTTCTCCTGATACTCGGCAATCTTATCTTCGCCTATAACAGGGCATACTGCCTCTTCCTTCTTTTTGAAAGCAACCTTAAGCCCCAAATTTTTCAAACGGTCAAATACTTGTCTCGGCATACAAACAATAAAAAAGTTAAGGGTATATAAATTTTGTCAGGGAACTCCCTGCGATGCCTACTTTTATACAAAAAAATGCTAAACCATCCGCAACTGAACAAAAGGCTTAGATGCGGGGTCCCTTCAGTAGTTCCGAAAGTAATTTTTAAGTAGGAGTTCACCTCTAATATGTTTAGTTGTATCATAAAAAAGAGAACACAACGCCTATTAAAAGAAAATCAAACTAAACCCTCGCCACCAACCCGCCAAACCCAAACCCCCTCCTGCACAAACTACAACACACTTTCGGAGATATTGTGTTACAACTAAAAAGTTAGTAAATTTTCGCAAGGTTTATAAACTAAACAAAAATAATTACTAAAAAATAAAGAGGTGAAGGGAAAAAAAGCCTCTTTGAATAATTCTGAGGGGCAAACCAAACTTATGGGCTGGATGCCTATACGCAAAGAATGCTAGAAACACTCCTAACAAAAGGGCGAGAGGTCATGGAAGGCGAATTAGGCTTTTCCCCCTGCAAATCTAAACTAACTATTGCAACGAATGAAGCATTCGAAAAAATTGTTTCCGAAAGAAGCCTGCCAAAAGAAACTATAGGCCTCTTCCTGCCCAGGCGCCTACAAGCAATTGTAAAAGAAGGAGACCTAAATTCTGCCCTTCCAGTCGCTATCCATGAGTATCTGGGGCACGGCTCATTTTACGAACAAAACAAATTCGGCAAAATCCTCATCCAACACGAAGCGAAGCTTGAGCAGCTAGAACAATCATTTCTTCAAGATAAAGTTCCAATTGGCAAGCGTTTCAAGTTAAGATTTTCAATGGAAAAAAGCCAAATAACAAAATCGGATGATGCCTTCCTAATAAACATAAACGTTAACGAGCAATTCGCGCAAGAATACCTCACAATAATACAAAAATTGAATGAAGAAATGCAAACAAGATACCATCTCTACGAAGGATTTGCAGTATGGCTTGAAGAGTTCATCCTATCCAAATTAGGCGCAACCCCGCCAACCCCAAAGACAAACCCTGCCGACAAAAAATTCTACCAGATGCTCAAAGATTACGAATCAAAAACGGGGCCGCTAACACTAGTAACAAAAATTGGCTTCCCAAAAAATTTAAACGACGAAAAAAAAGTTAAATTAGCAAAAGAAAACATTAAAGATTTCCATAACGTAGAATTTCTTATCGCTTTCGGCTCAGAAAAAGAAGGCTCCGACCTAAACCTATACGCAATAAAAAAAGAGGGCAACGAAGAGCACTTCTTAGACGAAAACATAGATATCTCGCAAATAAAAATAAAGCAACTAGAAATGAAGCTGGGGGAAACGTCAGATTTAGCAAGCGTAGGCATAATAAAAAATGGGCGGCTCATCTACGGCGACAAAAACGAATTTGAAAAAATAAAAAGGCTAACCGCCAAAATCGGGCCAAAAGCAGTTGAACACAACAAAAAAGAATCAAAAGAGCTATTTGAATACGCCAAAAAGTATTATGAAATGGCGATAAAAGAAAACACCAAATTCTACCTAAGAATGGCAATAATAGACCTCGCATACGCAATAAGCTACAGCCAATGCGCGGCACTCTACCAAAATGGCTACCCAACACCCTTAACATACAAAGACCTAACAGGCCTGCCGCAAGGAAAAATCATAAAGGAAATAAGAACAACCGCAAAGAGCAACCCAACACCAACAAAAACAAAAGAACTCCTGCAAAACTGGGAGAAAAAAATTTATGCTCAATAAAAAAAAATTTGAGAGGAGAACCAAAAAAAAATGAAAACAAGCTTAGTTGAAGAAGTATTAAACGGGTACGCAGTTGAGTTTGGAAGCAGAACATACGGACTCGACACAAGCATAACCCAAATGCTATGCAACCCAGGCAGGCCAAAAGGCATGGACCTACCCCTATCAAGTTCCGGAATTAGCATAAGCGGACCAAGCCTAAAACTAGAAGTTACAAAAAAAAGCTTTAAAATATTCGATGAAGAAAAAGGCGGAGCACCATTAGCAAGAATTGATATAGAAGCTCACGATGGTAAACCAGCTAACCACTTACAACACGGATTAAGTGATTATTTTGATCGCCATGGAGATGAAGCTTATGATATAATCGGGGAAGTGTTTAGACTTAAGACAATAATAAAAATGCCATGGGAAAAATGAAGATAAGAATAGAAGATAAAGAAGGAAAGGTAATCTTTGAGGGGGATTATGAATATTTAGAAGGCGGACCAGAAGACAAAAAACAACCCTCTTTTTTTATAACAATGCATAGCAAAGACTTTAAGGAATCATATGAAATCTTATTTACCTGTGAAAACAAAGAAGAAGTTAAGGAATTGATATTAACCCCTCTTAACAAATGGGTTTCAAAAAGGTAAATAAATCACATTGATTATAAACCTTTTTATTTTTTTTTGATTCGATGGGAATTAAACGCGTTAATGAAAGCATATTTTAGTTATACGTTAAAAAAATAAGGGGCATTTTATTTTTCACATCAAAGTAGAACTATTGTCCTTTGGCGAAAAAGTTAAAAGTAACCTTGAACCTTTTTGGGATGCATGCGTATAGAAAAAAGGAAAAGGTTGCTGGATGCCGCTTTATCAAGAATAAAAGCAGACTTGGTATTGAAAAACGGATTTATTCTAAATACCCACACGGACGAGATAATCAAGGGGGACGTTGCGATAAAGGATGGAAGAATTGTCGGCTTGTATGAAGACTACGAAGGTGAAAAAAATGTTGATGTTTCTGGAAAGTATGTTTTGCCTGGGTTGATTGATGGGCACATACATATGGAAAGCAGTATGCTCTCTATTTCTGAATTCTGTAAGGCTGTAGTCCCGCTCGGCACTACTGCGATTGTTGCTGACCCTCATGAATTGGCTAATGTTGGCGGGGTAAAGGCGATAAAGATGATTATCCAAAATGCAAAGAACCTGCCGTTAGACATATTCTTAAGCGCACCCTCCTGCGTGCCGGCAACAAATCTTGAGACGGGCGGCGCAGTGATTAACTCAAAAGAAGTTGGGAAACTTTTAGACTTGCCAGAGATAACCTGCTTGGGGGAGATGATGGATTACTTTGGCGTTATCAATAAAGATGAAGAAGTTATGAAAAAAATAGAAATGGCCAAATTGAGAAGAAAAAGAATTGACGGCCACTGCCCGGGCTTAAGCGGGAAAGAGTTGTGCGCTTATATTGCGGCGGGGGTGAATTCGGACCACGAATCGACCGGCGGCGAAGAGGCTTTAGAAAAGCTAAGGAAAGGATTATACCTGATGATTAGGGAGGGGAGCGCAGCGCATAATTTGAAAAATATTTTGCCATACCTCATGGAAAAAAAGGTTCATCTTGGGAGATGCTTACTTGTTTCTGATGACCGCCATCCAGAAGATTTAATAAAAAATGGGCATATCGACTACATCATCAAAAAAGCGGTGCAGTTAGGGCTAAACCCCATCCATGCTGTTAAGATGGCTTCACTTAATCCAGCTAAGCATTTCTGCTTGCGGGGTTACGGCTCTTTAGGGATTGGTAGAAGGGCAAATATTATTGTCGTTGATTCTTTGCAAAATTTTCAGGTTGAAATGACCATCCACAAAGGGAGGATTGTTGCTGAAAAAGGAAAAATGCTGGTAAACATCCCGAAGGGGCGGTATTATCCCCAAATTCTTAACTCAGTTAATTTGAAGAAAAAATTTGGCGCAAAGGATTTTGAAATTTGTGATGACGGAAGAAAGGTTAAAGTTATTGATTTAGTTGAAAATGAGATTATAACAAAAAAGTTAGTCCTACAATTGAAGGGGGAGAATGGTTGGTTAAAAAGCGACTTATCCCAAGATGTTTTGAAAATTGCCGTTATTGAAAGGCATAAAGGCAAAAATAATTTTGCCGCTGGATTCGTCCGTGGCTTCGGATTAAAGAAAGGCGCTTTTGCCTCTACAGTTGCGCATGACAGCCACAACATAATTGTTGTTGGGGTCGATGAAGGGGACATGGCTGAAGCAGTCAACAAAGTTGCAGAGATAAAAGGCGGATTTGTGGTTGTAGAAAACAAAAAAGTTTTAGCTTATTTACCGTTAGAAATTGGGGGGCTGATGTCAACAAAAGATGTTAATTATGTTTGTGAGAATCACCGAATTGTTTTAAAAAACATCGCTGCATTGGGGTGCAAATTAAAATCCCCCCTTATGGCTCTTGCTTTTTTAGCATTGCCCGTAATCCCAAAAATAAAGATAACTGACAAAGGCATCGTTGAAGACTTCAAAATTGTAAGCCTAAAAGAGGATTAAAAATCTGTTTTCTTTGCCGAAAGTTTATAAACAAAAAAATTCTACATTTGAAAAGTTATGAAGAAAGAAAGAAGGCTTGTCACGGCTGCTTTGCCGTACACTAACAACGTGCCCCACATAGGCAACATAGTGGGGAGCCACTTGCCAGCAGACATATTCGCAAGATACTGCAGGCTAATGGGTTATGACACTGTTTTTATCGGCGGAACAGATGAGCATGGCACAGCCACAGAGATTACCGCCCAAAAATACGGGGTAACCCCGAAAAGGGTATGCGATTTTTTTTACAGCATCCACAAACAAATTTATGAGTGGTTTGAAATAAGCTATGACAATTTTTCCCGCACAAGCAACCCCACGCACCACAAGTTTTCACAAGAATTCTTCAAAAAGGTTTATGAAAACAAGTTTATGGTGGAGAAAGAGCTCGACTTGCCTTACTGTAAGGTATGCGCTAAATATCTGTCAGACAGATTCATCGAGGGAGTATGCCCTTCTTGCGGCTACGAAAAAGCCAAGGGAGACCAGTGCGAAAGTTGCAGCAGGATTTTAGACCCGATAAAGCTGAAAAATCCGAGTTGCGCTGTGTGCGGCAGCGAAAAAATAGAATTCAAAAAAGTCAAACACCTCTTCTTAGATTTAGAGAAGCTTTCCCCAAAGCTTGAAGCCTGGATAAAAAAACAAGATATGTGGCGGCAACAAGTAAGCGGCCTCGCGATGGGATGGATAAAAGAGGGCTTAAAGCCGCGATGCATAACGAGGGATTTGCAGTGGGGGGTAAAGGTGCCGATAAAAGGCTTTGAAGACAAAGTCATTTATTGCTGGTTTGATGCCCCCCTAGGCTATATCTCCTTTACGCAAGAATGGGATCCGAAGAGGTGGAGCGAGTTCTGGCAGAAAAAAGATTCAAAAATCTACCATTTCATAGGCAAGGACAACATCCCGTTCCACACAATTTTCTTTCCTGGAATGCTCTTGGCGAACGGGGAATTCAATCTACCATACAACGTTGTCGGCCTGCAATACTTAAATTATGAGCGGACAAAATTTTCTAAAAGCAAGGGAGTTGGGGTTTTCTGCGAAAATTTGCCAACGGCAGGATTAGATGCGGATTACTGGAGATTCTACCTAACCTTCACAATTCCCGAAACAAAGGACACAGAATTTTTATGGAAAGACTTTCAAGAAAGGGTAAATGCGGAATTAGTGGGAAATTTTGGAAACTTCTTCAACAGGACGCTCACATTCATCTGGAACAAGTTTGGGGGAGCAATCCCTAAACCAAAAAAAGAAGACAAAGTTTTTGCAAAAAATGTTGAAGAACAAACAGCAGCCATAATAAGCGACTTTGAAAGGGCTGAGCTACGCTCTGCATTGGAGGGAATCCTACGGCTTTCTGACCTCGGCAACAAGTACTTCCAAGAAAAGGAGCCGTGGAAAAACTTGGATGAAACAACAATTTTTTTATGCGCTAACCTTTGCAAAACTTTAGCCCTCCTCATCCAGCCATTCCTCCCGGCATCATCAAAAAAATTATTAAACATGCTTAACTCCGAAGAGGGAGACTGGAAAAAACTAACAAAACAAACCTTAATCGGCGGGCACAAAATCAAAAAGCCAGAAATAATATTTCACAAGCTAGAAGAAGAACAAGTAAAGGAGTTGGCGAAAAAAACTTCGAAAATTACACAATACTTTAAGGAGGTTGCAGAAGTGGAACCGGAAGGCAAAAAACTGAAGGCACTGGACAAAATAAGCTTTGACGACTGGAAAAAGCTGGACTTGCGAGTAGGGGTTATAAAGAAAATTGAGGTTCACCCAAAAGCGGACAAGCTCTATGTCATGCTCGTAGACTTGGGCAAGGGGGAAACTGATAGGCAAGTTGTTGCAGGCATAAAACCTTATTATAAAATGGAAGAGTTGGAAGGGAAAAAAGTCATTTTGTTCACAAACCTGGAACCAGTTTTAGTAAGGGGAATTGAGAGCAACGGCATGATACTGGCAGCAGTTAAAAACGGCCAAGTAACAGTCTTAACTGTGGACAGGGACATCGAAGAAGGCGCAAGAATAGAATAATTTTAGGGCGACAAATTTTGTTTTGCTTCGCTAATCATCGCTTCTAATTTCTTTTTACTTTTCTCATCAGACAAGCTTAATGAAGAATACCTGTTAATGAATTCTTGGTAATGCTGTTCAGGTGTGCAAAACCTGTTGCCGCCGTCCCCTATGCAGCAAAAAATTTTTTCAAAAAGCTCGCCGCCATAATTCTCCCTCAAAACAGCTTCAATCTTAGGGGAGATTATTGTTTCTTTGTGATAAAAAGGCATGTCGGTGTTGTTTTCCGCTAAACCTGGAATGAAACCGTTAACAAAAAGATTAATTGTTAAGTTATACTTTTTTTCTAATGCTGCCAATAGTTGGGCTCCTTTCTTGCTTGCAGCTACAGAAAAAATTGTCCACTCCTCCACCTCATAATTTTTAAGAATCTCAGCAAAAGCCTTCTCCAAAGTGCAGCCAGATGCAATAATTTCAGAAGTTATCACATGCTTCTTACACGCGTTTGTTCGGGAAAAATCGTCAAAATAAACCTCCGCTTTAAAGGAGCCATCCTTTTGCTTAACCCTTTTAATCCCAAGCGTTGTTTGCGGCAGCTCCTTGTCTGTGAGCTCTTTAAAAGCTCCCTTAACCCTATAAAACGGCCCACTTCTAAGAATGCTAACCTCCATCAAATTAGTTAAATCCACAAATTTCTTGATTTGCAGCAAAGCCCCAAAAAAATCTTTTGACAACTCAAAATTTAATTGATGAAAGCTTTTTTCAGCTGACTGAACATTCTCCAAAATCTTTATCCCAGCATCAGATAGAACACAATAGCTATGCTTCGGAAAATCAGGATTGGATAACTCAATTAGTTCCAATTTAAAAAAAAGGGGGCTTAAGGGGTTATATAAGATTTTCGGAAAAAAAAATTTGAACTGAGATTTGGGGGGCTCTATGAGTTCTGAACAACAGGTAGAGAATTATTCATTCTCTTAGCTCTCACCTCCAAGGAAATGAGACCCTATCTAACAAAACTTTTCACAGCCCCTTGAGCAATTTAGGGTTATGCAAAATAAAGTTTATAAGCTTTTTTAAAAATTTGAAATTAAAATGCGAATTGTACACAAAAAAAATGTACCAACAAAGCTGAATGCTAAATCAAATTATTACCAATTTATTGCCTAAAGAGTTGATGTAGAGATGAAAATCTGCCTTTGATAATTCAAGCGTTTCTGTGTTTACGTTTGGATGGAAGCTAACAAAATCTGATTCCCAAACTGCTTTATCTATTACAACTTGCACCTTACGCTCCTCGTCATTAATAATCCCAAAGGGAGAAACGGCGCCAGTTGACAACCCCAAAATTTCTTTCAAATCATTTTCATTCGCAAATTTGAGTTTATCATTAAGAGCAACCCCAAGATTTTCCCTATCTAACCTTTTCGTTGCAGGGAGGATTACGAGATAGAATTTTTTGGATTTTTTGTTTTTAACAAACAAATTTTTTGAGTGAATCCCCCTTATATTGCTATTATATTTTGCTGCTTCTTCACAAGTATAAACAGGCGGATGAGTAAAAGTTTGAAATCGAATCCCCTTCTCTTTCAAATATTCCTTGACATCCATTTTAGACTTAAAAAAAAAGGTTTATCCCCAAAGTATTCTTTTTTCTTCCCTTTGGAATAATGCGATGAAAGCTTCTACTGTTGAGTCGAGGTCGGGTGAAAAAATTCTTGAGAGTGTGCCGTGCATATTCGCAACTGGTACGCCTATATCTGCTGTAAGTATTCCTCTCTCGCTGTAATATTCTGCTATTGTTCCGCCGCCCCCGCCTATGCCTACCTTTGAAGGCAAAGCGGTAACTTGATAGGCTAAATCCCTCTTGTTGAGAAATTGCTCTATAAAGTATAGGTCATTGGGCATAACAACATTCCCGGTTGGGTTGCCGCTGCTGCCATTTGCTATTACGAGAGATGCGCCTTTTCCGAATTGCGCGCAGTTCTCTTTGTCGTTCACTCCCATGTTTTGAGGGCTAAACGCTATGTCCACATCTGCGGATAGCATAACTGATTTTGTGTAAACATTACTTGCCCGATCTTTCAATCCTTGCAGGTCACATAAAATATTGATTATGTTATCAAGGAAGACGTCCCTTGCCCCGCCCACACCAGCTGATCCTATTTCTTCTCTTGCAACGCCTAATATAAGCGAGGTGTATTTTGGCTGCGCGATAGCTAGTATCGCCCTTAATGCGGAAAACATGCATGACCTGTCATCGTGCCCATAACCAACAACATAATCCCCGATTAGCTGAGTGGGCTCTGCTGGGACTGCATGGAACTGGTTAAACCCTGAATCGAAGTCCGCCCTCTTAACTACGGGCCCGCATTTTCTTGCTTCATTCAACGCTTTAAGGAATGACTTTGCGTCTTTGTAGCCGGTGAATATATCCAGCTCTTCAAGCTGGAAAGCTTCCTTGTAACTTTTTTCTGAATAACCCTTCGGATTATGGATAGAAGGCTCAGGTATGTGGCCGGGCATGCTCCACTCAACCAACTCCCTCTTGGATTCTTTTGCCTTAACCAGTGTTTCCCCAATAATTGTTAACGGCCTGTCCATCCATTGATGCGGATAAAAACCCCCATAAGGCCTCGTGTCAAGGTAGACGCCATCAACTTTGCCCTTTATCGAATTGACCTTATTTGTTAGCGTGCAAAAATCTACATGCGCACCAGCAATGTTTACGCCTTGAGAAATATTTTCTTTGCCGAACTTAACAGCAGCAACGTTTATCTTATTCCTGTCAACAAAATATACCCCTTTCGCATTAAGCAAACTTTTTACGTAGGAAGGATCACTTCCGTATTTTTCTGCGTTGAATTTTAAAAATCCGTTAGCCTCAAGTATTCGCGCTGTGACCCCGACTGCACGTGAAGGCGTCCTCGCCTCATTAAGGTAAGACACATAATCCGTTACCAACTTTGCCAGATTCCTCTTTGATTTATTTATCGCACTTTGAGAAGTTTTACATTTTGCCATTTTTTTCCCTCCAAAAAAAGATTCTGCGATAATTTCCCTAGCCTGTATATATAAATCTTACTCAAAAATGATACTGTCAACTTAGAGGGATAAGCATATAAATCTACGATGTTTTACTTTTATGAGGAGGAGGTAAAACATCTATGA
>JACQSW010000071.1 GCA_016211095.1 Candidatus Woesearchaeota archaeon
GCAGTAGCCTATCTTGTCGCATTTCTTCTTTATCGCTGCCCATTTTTCTTTTGGGATGGTTTCTATTGCTAGTGGGTAGAGTATGTTGTCTTCCTTGTAGATGTGGTCAGGCAGCTCTTTTATTATGTATTGTGCTGTTTCTTTGGCTTTTTTCACGAACTCTTTGTATGGGAGCTTTTTGTTTTCTTTGGCGATTTTGTAGAGCTCAACTTTTTTTGGCTTTAGCTCTTCGTGCTCTTCCCTCATGATTAGCGGCGGTTCTGTCATTCCTGCTTTTTCTATTTCTGGGAATAATGCTTCTTCTTCTCGCTGGTGGTGCTTGTCCGCTTCCACGAGGTGTTCTGCTATGTGGATGAGCATCGCTACATCTTCGGATGCTTCTTCGTAGCTTTTTTTGGATTCGAGCCTTTTGATTGTGTCTTTTAGCTTGTTGACGAATTCAATGATCATTTTGTGCTCTTCCATCAGTGTGTGTATTGGGTGGCCCGGCTTCAGTTTCATGTTTATGCCTTTTAGCCCTTCTTTCATTACTTCTAGGTGTGCGTCGCAGAGTTTTCTCATTTCTTTTCTTGTTGTGCCTTCCTGGATTATCTCTTGCTCAATCATTGCCAGGTCTTTTGGTGAGATGTTTTTCAGCAGCTCTTTGCCTTCCTCTTTTAGCGCAGCAATGTCGTCTTCTGTTCTCAATTTTTTTATTAGTTCCTTGATTTGCTGCTTTTTGTCTGAGGTGTTTTTTTCAATGATTTTTTTTATTGCGAATACCCAGTCTCTCGGCCCCTCTTTTTCGTATTTCCATTCGAATTCCCCGTTGTGCTCTGCTTCGAATAGGTAGTAGAGCGGTTTTGGTGCGTGGTCGTTGGTTATTCTCAGTGTTTCTCCTTGTTTTAGGCTGTTCCACATCTCGAATATTTTTGTGTGCCTTTCGAACGGCGGCATTTTTCTTAGGTCAAGATTTTTTATTGTTCCCATCTTTTTTTCCCTCCATTTTTTTGCATGTTTTGCAGTATTTTTGAACGTGTTTTTCAACTAAGCTGAGCAGGGGCATCATAGTGTTTTTGTTTAGCTTGTAGATTCTTTTTTTGCCTTCTTTTTTTACTTCGACGAATCCGCAGCCGAGGAGGGTTAGGAGGGCGTGCGAGATTTTGCTTCTTTCTTGTTTTAGCTGTTTGGCTAGCTCGTTTACGCTTGCAGGTTTTTCTTTTAGCTTGGTGATAATGCCTATTTTTAGCTTGTTGCCAAGCGTTTCGAAAAAGAGGTGGCATTTACTTTCCATATGTGAAATACATTTCACTTATCTTGTATTTAAGCCTTCCGCTTTTGTTACATTAGGTGTAGCCAAGTGGCATATGCCTCCTTAGAATACAACTTAAAATTGACAGAAAGGTTTAAAAAGGGTTTTGTTCAAACAAAATGAGTAAGTTTCGCCAAAAAAAAAAATGGAAATAAAAGTTTTAGAAAATACAAAGAAACGGCTCAAGATTGAAATGCTTGAAAACCGCCACACATTGCCACATGCGCTCACCAAAGAATTGTGGAATGATAAGGATGTCAAGATCAGCGGCTACAGGATTGAGCACCCTTACAACAGGAACCCAACCTTGGTTGTTGAAACCGATGGCGACGCAAAAAAAGCTTTGCTTGGGGCGATAGACAGGCTAAAAAAACAAAACAAAGAATTTTCTTCTAAAATAAAAGAAATCGCACAATGATGCTGACCCTATCAGAAGGCAAAAGAATAGTTAAGTTTGCGAGGCAATCAATCTTTTCCCCAAAAACAGCTCCAATTAAAGGATTCGAAGAGAAGAGGGGCGTTTTCGTGACTATCCACTCATTCCCAAGCAACCAGTTAAGGGGATGCGTCGGCTTCGTAGAGCCAACTTTCCAATTAAAAGAAGCGGTTTTTAATGCAGCGAAGGCAGCTGCTTTCCACGACCAAAGATTCAGGCCGCTAGGAGTAAAAGAGGATTTCATCTTAGAGGTTTCTGTCCTAACAAAACCGGAAATTTTGAGGAATAAATCTGATTACTTGAAAGAAATAATAATCGGCAAAGACGGGCTGATAGTTGATTTTGCCGGGTATTCCGGATTGCTGTTGCCAGTGGTTGCTGTCGAGCAGAGCTGGAACGCAGAGCAGTTCTTAGAAAACACTTGCATCAAGGCAGGTTTGCCGCCAAATGTTTGGAAAGAGCCGGGCTGTAGGATTTACAGGTTCCAAACCCAGCTTTTCAGCGAAAAAACCCCTAAC
>JACQSW010000066.1 GCA_016211095.1 Candidatus Woesearchaeota archaeon
ACCTAAGAATGTAACCCAATTCTGCCAGTTCATCACCTCAAAAAAAGTTGAAGATACCCTACAAAAAAAGGGTTTTAGGGTTAACAAAGAAAGTTTGCTGCCTGCCTTAAAAGCGTATAAAAAAAGTTTTAGCGAAGAAGATTTTAAAAAAATTTTAGCAATCGCCCTTAAGTGAAAAGCATTGCTCCCTTAAGCCGCAACTTGCGCACTTTTTTGTTTCCTCACAAATTTTTGGGAGCGTATGGCCGCTTAAAAGGCCATTCACTTTTTTTATTAGCTCGATTACTTCTTCCTGTATGAAGGGATTCATCACAATTTTTACCCTTTGATTGGTGTCTAAGTAATGGACAACGCCCTCATTGACTTTTTTCTGGCAGTCTTGTAAGAGCAGCATATAAGCTGCAATTTGTATCCTGTGATTTGGCCACAAACCCTCCTTCGGTGCCTTTCCTGTTTTTAATTCTACAGGAGTAAAGAGGCCTTGGTTAATTTCCACTCTGTCTATAACTCCGCATAAGCTGAGACTTTCAGACCGAACTGCAAACTCTGTTAGGAGTTTCGGCGTTAAGGCATCCCAAAGCTCTTTCCCGTAAACCTTTTTTTCTTGAATAAAAGATTGGAGGTTTTCTGCCCTAAACGATGCTTCTCTCTGGAAGAAGGGCCATGCCTCCCTAAATATTAGTAACGGGTCGATGTTTAGTTTTTTGAGCATAAATTTCCTTGAACGCAAGGAATTTATTAGCAACTGGTAATACTTTTTTTTGTAAACAGAAGTTATTTCTTGCAGCGAGTAGTCTTTTGTTACGCTTCCTACGATTTCTTCTTCACTTTTGTTTATCTGGTCCATTACCTCGTGCTTGACGCTGCCGAAGATTAGGGCTTGTTTTGGCGGCTCAACAAAGCCAAGCCTTTTAGCTAAGAATAGTTTTCTCGGGCAATAAAGATAATCAGACAGAGCAGTTACGTATATCAATGATTGTGAGAATAAATTTTTTAGGTTTATAAATCCTGCGCGCACTAAGGCTTTGGTGACATCCTCCTGTTCTCTTCGGTTTTTCTGGGTTTTGTTCCAGAAAAATTTGTAACCTCGACGGGATAATTTGTTCGATTTTTCATAAAAAGTTACGCCTCCACTCCAAGCTTTACGAGCCTGTCAAGGTTGTACACGATGCATCTCATCAGAAGCTCAATTTTTCTCATGTGGAACTTGACTGAGTGGAGCGCGTCTCCCATCTTTTTCTTTACAACCCCTATTACTGTTTCGTTTTTGCTTCTTTGATGGTATTTTTTCTTGGGGAAATATCTTTTCAGCTTTTTCCTGTGGAGCCCTTTTGTTCTCCAAACAGGCACATCCTTGTTCCTGACTGGCGCGATGAATTCTCCGCCTATTTCCTCTTCAAAAAGCGCATAATTTCCTTCCTTGTCAAATCCCATGTCCCCAATCCCCCTTTTAATTTTGGCTTGCCTTCTTGTTTTTCTCATTAAGGGCTTGAAGTCTACATTGTCATGCCTTGCTTTCTTGCGGATCTTTACTGCAAGAATGAGCTGCTTCTTTAATTCCACGACGGAAACCCACTTCACCGAATCCTTCTTCTTTAACTTTTTGCCTATGCGGGTATAGTAATGCCTGCTGCCATATTTTGTGCTGTTGGCTGATCCGTCAATGCCAACAATCGCTAAATCAATCCCCGCCATCTTTGCAGTTTTTCCCAGCACAGAATGACCCCAATAAGCTTTCAATCTTGCGGCAAATTTTATCAGGCAAGATTTTGTTGGGACTCGTTTCAGGCCCAAAAAATGCAGAATCGGGGTTGCGCATGGCAGCCATTCACCCAAAAAATCATCATACGATTTTTGCGCTTTTTGCCGCAGGACAAGCAAGGCAAAAAGCTGCCAAGAGGATGCGCATTAGTTTCCTTGAAAAGATTATGGCTGGCTTCATTTTGTTCACAATAGTAATTCATGTCAGGTTAGGCATTGATTCTACTGGCTTGCAGCCCACCCACGCCTCTGCGCATTATGCCAAGGTGTTGAAAAAAGATAATAAAATGCGACGGAAAGTAAAGAACCATATCAAACTCAGCACATTAGTTGAATTGGGCAAACAATTAATTATTTCCCAAAAGATAAGGCGCGGGCCAGCCAATGACAACAAAGATTTCAGTCCCGTGGTCGAAAAAGGCAAACAAGTTCTCGACCAAGCAGGGAAGGATGCCAAATCCTTTGACGCTGACAAGGGATATGATTCGGAAGAAAACCACAGAACAGCAGTAGAAGACCTAAACGCGGAAGACAGGATAAAGATAAAAAACAAGGAAGTGCCAATACACAGAACTAGGGGCACTTACAGGAAAAAAGCCAAACGAAGGATTAACAGGCTGCGGGCAAATTACCGCAGCAAAAACGAAACCGCATTCTCAACTCTCAAAAGAGTAAACGGCTCAATGATAAGAAGCCTCAAAGTCAGCATGCAAAACAAGGAAGTCCTATTCAAAGAAATCGCTTACAACGCAACAAGGCTCATCAAGCCTTCCTTAGAAATCCTAAGGGATTTCTACAGAGCCCAAAAGATAGGCTTTGTGTAAGAATGAGTGTTTGTGTATAAATTTGTATTCTTGTGTAAAAATTCAAGAAGTTTGGTTACTTCTGTTTTTTTGTTATATATACAATCGTATAGAATGCCATAGAAAGGCAAACTGAAATTGCCATAACAATA
>JACQSW010000067.1 GCA_016211095.1 Candidatus Woesearchaeota archaeon
ATATAATATTTCTCTCTTTTTTATCAACCTTTTTTAATAAAAATTTTCCTTTTGAATTATATAATATAAATTTGGTGGGGTTTGCTTGATCCGATGATAAAGTTATTGGAATGAATGTTACGCTTGATTCGGAAACGCTCGTAACAGTTTTAGCCTTACCATCGACGTCTCTAATATTTACATCGTTAGGGCTGTTTGTTCCTGGAGGGAGAGTAACATCTATTTTTAATTCGTTCCCGCTTGTCGGTCCCCCAAGTGGTGTTGCTGATGCGTAGAATGGTATTTTTAGCACTTCATATTTGATGCTATTGGTATCCCCTTCTGTGTTTAGGATTGTTTGTTCAATGATAGTTAGTAATGCTTTGTGTTCCCCAGGTTTAGTTGCTCCAGGTTTTATTAGTGTGAATATTATTATTATAAATACGATGAAGAGTGCCATGCTTATTATCCAGTCTGTGTGTATGTCCCCTTTTTTCTTCAAATTTATATGCCTCCCTTGGCTGTTGTGATTATCAGCGCCGCCACCGTCATGAGAGTCAAGCTGTGTATGAGCCCTTGTTTCATTGTTCCTTCTGAGAATGTGCCTATCATTATTCCTGCGAAGAATCCTTGCACCATTATGAGGGCAAAGAATATTTGATCCAAATCTACTATCCCCTTTGCTCCTCCGCCGAGCCCTATGCCTATGTCCATTCCTGCTCCGCCCATGCTGCTCCCCATTTCAACTAGTTTTGGGAAGAGTTTTATTTGCAGCAGAAGCATTATCCCAATGAATACAAAGTAAATTATGTATCCTTGGACAATTTGTGAGTAGGCTTCTGATTTTTGTTCTTCTTTAAGCTTTTTTACTGCTTCTACTGATGTTGTTACGGATTCTAAAACTTTTTCTATGTCTCCACCGCTCGCTTCAGCTTCAATTATTATCGCTACCGCCCTCTTTACTGTTGGGTTGGTTGTGTCTTCCGCGAATGTGTTTAGGGCTTTGTGTATGGGTATTCCTACTGTTATTTGGTTTGCTAATTTTTGTATGTGGGGGTTAAGTTCGGAGTAGTCTTTTGTTGATGCTTGGAGCATGGCTTGTGGTATTGGGATGCCTGATTTGACTGAGCTTTCAAGGTTTCTTACGAAGTCCAAAAATTTTTCTTCAACCCTCTTCTGCCTTTTTAATTCGGCCATGAAGTCTATCCAGAATTGCATCCAACCAACGTTTATGGCAATTATGATTGCCGGAAAGAACCATCTCGTTGTAGCTTTTAAATTTGCGAAGTCAAAAAAGAAGAAAAAATTGGCTGCTAGGATGATTATTGCTGCGGTTATCCCTATGAAATATTTTTTTTTGAATTTGTATGCCATCTTTTTCTCATTCAGGTTTGTTTAGGTTTAAAAATACTAGGAATCCTACATTCAAAAGAGGTAATACTAAGCCTACGCCTATCAGCGCTATTGTTGAAACTGAAAGCCCGCCTATTTCTCCGCCTAGGCTTTGGATTATTGCCAGCGTTACAAAAAATAATAATGGTGCGGCTATTAACAGCCCTGTGTAAACATCTGAGTAGGTTGCCATTGAGTCTGCGTATCTTTTCCTTTCAAGCCTATAAGTTGCCAAGGCTGATTCTGCAGAGGAATGCAAATACTGCTTTAAATCGCCGCCTGTTTGTATAGTGCTTATAATCCCGTTAAGCAAGTCTTTGAATTGGACTGACGGAGTTGTGTTCGCAACTAATCTGAGCGCTGTTGACAGGTCATAACCGAAAAGGTTGACGTAATTAACAATCTTTTTTATTTCGCTCTTCAGCCCCTTGTATTCCTCGGATTTGAGGATGGTTGAAAATATTGATACTGGCTGAGCCCCGCTTCCAGCTATTGCAGCCATATGGACAACTACAAATGGGAGATCTCTGCGTATGCCTTTTTTGATTCCGCCAAGCAAGCTCGCCGGATAATAAAACATTGCCAAGCCAGTTATTCCCCCGCCTAGGATTCCCAAGAATAATCCCCTTATTATCCTGGCAGCTAAATTTGTATCCCTCCAAAAAATTATTAGGATTGGGATAAGTGCTAATGCCGACCAGATTGAAGTGAATATTATTATGCTGACATAAGTTTTTGAGAGCACCTTCATCCCCGATGATCTCAAAGCGTCGTAGAGTGATTGAAAAATTTGGGGATACTTTTTTGTAAGCTTAAGCATCAGCGGCTCAACAAAAATGTTAGCAACCTTCCCGTAACTTGTTGATTCGTAAAGCACGTAATCCATTTCAAATTCTGCGAGCCGCTTAGTTTTTTTATTTTTTAAATAATTTTTAATCCGCTCCGGCTCCAGGTTTACTTGTTGGCTGTAAAGAGTTTTCTCTTTTTTTGTTAGCCTGGAAATTTTTCCCTCTTCCGCCTCTATTACTATTTTTGTTTTTCTTGTTATTTTTTGTTGGCTGAAATCCGCTATGATTGCGTCGCTGATTATTGTTATTTGGTCGAACAGCTCTTTTATGTTCTGGTTGTAGTAGTCAATCCATTCCCCTTCTTTCCTGTTCTTCAAAACTTTTCCCAAAGTTAATTCGTAGTCCAGTTTTGAGATTCTGCCGGAAGCTAGGTCATCTTTTATTTCAATCATGTTTTTTAAGAAAACGTTTTTGTAATTGCGGGCCATAACTATCTCTTCAACTAGGCTTGAGAGTTTTTCTGCAAAGAATTTGAGGTTTTCCTTAGCCATCCCTAACCCTCTCCTTCGCCGCCTCTTCCCTTATCGTTTTTGTAAGCTCTAAAACGTATTTTTCTAAATTCTCAATCTCCCCTTTTTTGCCTTCCTTTACAAGCCGGTCGTATAGGTAGCTGCACTCAATTAAGGTCTTAGCGTTTTGTTTTATAAAATTCAAGCTCACCAATTATCACCCAAAAAAAAGATTATGCTATGTTGAAGCGTGCCAGCACGTCCTTGGGCCGCTTGTAATATTCGTGGATTATGTCCTGGACTTCCCTGTAGCCCATAATTTTTTTGTTATACAAAGCCATCAATAGTTGCGTTCTCCTCTTGAATTCTGCCCACAGTTGCTCCTGAGTCATGCCTGTTCTCTGCATTATTTTTTGGAAAACAATGCTGTCCGTCTTGAACAAGAAAACATCTTTTGCCGGCGACCACTTGAAAGGCATGTTTATTTTAACGTCACTGCTAGTTGCCCCGATGTCAACGATTTCAGCAATCTCCCTCAGCCTCCTCACCTCTTTGCCCGCTGCCTTGGCGTGGGCCATAACGCAAACTGCGTCCAAAGATTTCACTAAGGCTGGCGAGAGGTTTATCGGAGCCGTCACGAGCCTGTTAACCATTGTCACGACGTCATCAGCGTGCATCGTGCCGTATGAAGGGTGGCCGGATGACATTCCCTGAAACAAGACGAACGCTTCTTCCCCACGAATTTCTCCGACGATGAGGTAGTCTGGCCTTTGCCTAAAGCTTTCTTTTAGGAGGTCGAAGAGGTTTACTTCTCCGTGCCGTTCACCTGACGCCGTTGCTAATCCTACGCCTGCCCTTGAGACTGATGGCAGCCAGTTCTCGTGCTGAAGCTGAAGCTCTCTTGTGTTATGCAGCAGGATGTTTTGCCCGACAAATTTTTCAGAGCCTTCAATGCTGAAGTCATAAACCCATCTTTCTTTTTTTGGCAGCTTTCTTACTGACTTTACCCTATCCCAAAATATATCCGAATTAGCTAAGTTATAGAACGTGTCTCTTTCGGGCAACGGGAAAAGCTGCCCAGTCTTGTCTTGAGCAATCATTTCTACTGTTGAATTGAGGTATTGCCTGCCAATATGGTTTACGCCCTGTAAATAGTTCCATCGCATTTTATGGTAGGAATTTAATTGTTTTATCCCGGCAATAGGCAGCGGGATCAAATCTGTTTTGTCATGATTGGCTTTTTTGTTGGCGATGCCCCCTAATTTAAGATTTTGGCTTAGCTGCAAAAAACCGATTTTTTTAAATTTAGAAATATGCTCATTTGAGGATATGGCGAGTTCCATGCATTTATCCTTTCTTAAGCTGCCAATTCTTGAAAGGATATCGAGCCTTAAAAGCAGCGTTTGCACTCCTTCAAGTAAACTTCTGCTTTGTGAACAGCAGCAGACTTCATTTTTTTTAACAGTTCCGTCAGCGCTAAAATATCCTTTTAATACTTCGGCAATCTGCCTGTTGGAGAGGCTAAAAATGAAGTTAGGGAACTTTTTTGTATTAGAATACCCGTCTAATTTCAGCGCAAATTTCATGAACTTGTAGAGTATCGTGCTGTTTATTGTTAAGGAGCAATTGTCGTTCATCTTAGAAACGTTTAGCTTCAAGCCTTTTGCAACTTTTCTCAATACGTTAATGCATTCATCTGCCTGATTAGACAATATCACCCTGTTTTTGTTGTAATTATCGTATGAGCCGTCTCCCAGCCACAAACCAATAAACTGTAAAAAAGTGTCACTTACGCTGAAAATAACGGGCAGGGAGCCAGCGACTTTGCTTTTTATCCGCAATGCGCTTAACTCCTGCTTTGTGAATTTTATGCTTAAGTTTTTGAGAACACAAATCGGTATCAGATTATGGTCTTTCCACCATTTGTAGGTGCTCTTGTTTGCCTTCAAATCTTTTGCTTTGTATGCCTTGAATATTTTTTGCAAAGGCCGCCCAATGGCAAAGTCATTTTCGAATGAGCCAAGATGCTCGAATAGGTTTATTTGCTTAAGCTCCTCGCCTGCGAACGGTATCCTTCGTGGGACTGCTATAAAGCTTTTATTGCATATTAATTGCGTTGGCTTTACTTCTTCCAAATCAAATGCCCCCAATGTAAAGAGGGAATGATCTGGGGTTACCCTGATTTGTCTGCCTGCAGCCGTCGTTACTTCATAAATGTCCTTGCTTGTTTTGTGCTTAATGAACTTCGTTGGCTTGACAAACTTCAGCTTATAATTTTTATCCAAAGTTAATACTTCGCTGCAATTGTCTTGGGCAAAATCCTTGATTTTAATAACAGAAAGTTTTTTCCCATTTTTGGCTAATATATCAGTATCTTCAGTTACGCTATCCTCTATTGTGACAACTCTCGCTGCTGGGGGTATGAAGAATGCTAGTGCGTTTAGGAAGCTGGTCTTTCCTGATCCTGTCCCGCCTATGACCATTATGCTTGAGTTGTTTTCTATCAGCATCCACAGGTAAGATAATACTTCCGGCGAGACCGTCTTGAAGCTCATCAGGTGTATCGGTGTCCACGGTGTCGAAGAAAATTTTCTGATTGTGAAGGTTGGGCCTCTTGAAGAAACGTCTGATGTGTATGTTGCGTTTACCCTGGAATTGTCTGGGAGGACTCCATCTAGCAGGGGGTTGGCGTATGAGACGTATTTTCCTGCTTTTTGCGCGAGTTTTTCAACGAATTTCGCTAATGACTTGTTGTCTGGGAAGGTTACGTTTGTCCTTATGTTCTTGTATTTCCTGTGGACAATGTATATTGGGGTTTGTGAGCCGTTGCATTCAATGTCTTCTATGAAATAATCCCTAATGAGCGGCTCAACCATGTCTAAGCCCACAAAGTCCCTGTAGATGTAATACATCAGTTTTATGAAAGTTTTTTTGTCTACTGTGATGGCTAGCTCGTCTATGAGTATCCTCACATTTTTTTCTAGGAATTCTATTACTTTGTCTTGCTCCCTTATGTTGATGAAGCTTATGTTGATTAGCTCTGTTAATCCTTCTTCTATTAGCGTGAGGTTTTTTTGCTCTTCTTCATCAAGTTCTGGCTCTTCCACTTCGTAGACGAGCTCATAAGTTTTTGTGTCCCAATAGACGTGGATGAAAACGTACGGCTGAATTACTGGATACCTTACGTCAACTGTTGACGGGTCCTTAAATTCTGGGAGGGATGGCGTTTCTTGCACGAGATCTAAGTGGAATAGCGTTTTTCCTTTTTTTTCTTCAGTGTAAACTTGGCCTTCTCTCGGTGCAGCTTCTTTTTTTTTGAAAATCTTTGAGAAGAATGATTCCTTTTTTGGCAGGGGAACTTCTATCTGCGGAGATGGCTCAATATTAGTGGGTATTTCTGGCTGGGCTTCTTCTCGTTGAATGTTTTCTGGCGCAGGAGCTAAAGCTTCCCCTTTTTTTTCCTCTTTTTTGCTAAAAAAACGCAAAGTGATTATCACCCCGAATTATTTTATAACTAAAGGGTTTTCTTTATTAAAAAACTTATCGGGGCAGAAAGATCAAGAAATGATTATGGCTACTGTCGGATAACCCTCTGATGTGTATGCCCCTGTATGCTTTATTGTTAAGGTAAATGAGCCTGAAAATGGGGGCTGCATCCGAGAATCCAAAGTTAAATTTGCGGTTTCTGAATAGTCAAGCCTTAAATGCACAATGTTTTCTCCAACAACATTGGTTGAGTTTGCAAAAAAATCCAAGTTGCCCTCCCTCACAACTATAACGTCGGGCTCGACAAGTTTAGCTTTTGTCCTCAAAGTCCAATCAATAATCTCATTATCTTGATCTATGTTAAAATCGCCTTTGCCAATCTCAAAGGGGCTGTAGCTCAGCTGATAGCTTGGGCCGCCATTAGCAACCTCCCTTATGTCCCCGTCAAGCTGCTGAAACAAACTCTTCGTATGAACAACCGCATTCTTATCCTTCATTTTATTGATCAAAGGCAAGCCCGCTGAAAGAAGCAAAGTTAAAGCAACAACACCTATCCCTATATAGAGAACTGCAGAAATCCAAAGTTGAGCCTTCTTCATCGTAACATCAAATACTAAAAAGTATATTTAAAGATTTGGTTAAAAAAAAAGAAAAGAAAAAAAATGTTTACCTTCTTATGCACATGGCTGCAAGGTTAATGTTCCGCTTCTGTCACCAAAGCTGTCTGAATTTGGGCAAGATTGCTCGACACCTTCAACCGTTATCATTGGCAGGAATTCTACTTCCTTAATTAGAGCTGCTTTCAGTGGGTCAAGGGCTGGGTTCACATATGCCACATCTGATGAATCGTAGGTTACGACTGCAAATTTGGCTAAAGCTTCCCCTGTTCCAGATGTTACTTTGTCTGCACTCTCGTAGAATCTTACTCCAAACTTATCAATTTTTAGTTGACCGTTATTTTCTACAGTTACTTTAATAAAATCGTCCGTAGTAACGGTAGCGTCAGCTCCCTCGTCAAAGCAGGCGTCGCTTATTTCGAAGCTTACGTCGTTTGCGCATTTTAGTTTTATGTCTGCTGTTTTTGAGGATTGCTCCTGCATGTTTTTTACAAAGCTTTGGCCCCAAGTCATGATAACTGCGGCTAATGCGACTGTGAATCCGATAATTAGAACAGTGGCTATTAGGGGGCTAATTCCTTTTTTGTTTGATCTCAATATTAAAACACCTCCAATTTTTTTTTAACATATTAAAAGACTAATCTTTTTAGTGGGTTTAGGCTTATTTAAGCTTTTCTACCCATTTTTTTTTAGCAGTTTTGGAATGTTTCTGCTGAGCCTATTTCGCCTTTAGTTGCCTTGGCTCCGCTGCAAATGACTTCTTTGCTTTTTAGGTTGATTATTGGCGTTAAAGAGGCGTAGTTTAGGGCTGGTATTGGTATGTGGTAAGTTTGAACTTCCATAGGTTGAAGGGTTGGGTTTAAGCCTAACTGCATGTTTTGGCTGCCGCTGCCTGTTTGGCCTATGATTATCATTTTTGTGATGGTTTTTTGCCCTGTGTTTTCCAAAACAGTTTCAAGCCCACCATTATTATAGCAGGCTTTTTTTATGTTGAAGCTTACTTCGGTTATGCAAGCAAATTGCTCATCCCTTATCCTGTCCGTGTTTTCTTGGACGTTTTTTACAAAAGCAGAGCTCCACACAATTATAATTACTGCAAGAATAACTGTCAAGCACACTATCAGAACAGTTGCAACTAGGGGGCTGATGCCTTTCTTCATTTTTTTTATAGGAATTGTTTTTTGTAATTGTAATGGGCCAAAATTTCTTCCTCGCTTAATGACCTATTATATACTACTGCACTGTCGATTAGCATATCAGATGCAGAATAACTGTAATACGCACTGCCTCCAGTTGCTGTGTTACTTACATTCCCAACTAAGTATGATCCTATTTTAAACGGAACTGTCGGGTTGCAAATCATTGGGAGGTCTGTAAATGTTTCTTCAGCGACTTTTTTTCCATCAATATATAGCCTTACATAACCCTGAGTTGAGCCAATATTTCCCTTGTACACCCCAACTAAGTGATGCCATTTTTTGCTTGTTAGATTACCCTTTGTAGCTGTCCACGGCTGTTGTGTGGCTCTTTTATAACCATTGACAGTACAAGAACCTTTTGGCTCTGTCCAAACCCAAAACGCTGCTGTACCTTCACTAGTAAATGCAGCTAGTGAAGCATAGCCTACACCATCCCATAGGCCATCCCAAAGAACCGCTCCATTTATTTTACCGCCATACTCCATCTCGTTACTTAGTTTTATCCATGATTCTAGTGTTAGTTCCGAATAATCCCCGAGGTCCTGATTTTTTGATGAAAGAAAATAAGCGTACCTCGTTAGCCCATCAGCTTCAAAAATCGGTATTGATAAGTTTAATGCGACTCCCCCACCTATGCCTTCAGTCCAAAAGTCTTTAGCAAGCTCTCCAGTTAAGTTAGATTTGCAACCACTATCTTGATAGCCCCACGATGGTGGACCAGGAGTATAAGTGTGGTGAGGTATGCAGATAGTGAAAAGATTTTTTTCTTTAGCGTCATATAATGTTCCCCACACATCCCTCGTTATGCCGTAAGCGCATTCATTCACATCGTGATCTACGGAGAATTCGCAAAACTCTTGCCTGTCATCTATCATTGTTGCGGGAGTTATCTTTATTTTTGTTGGCAGCCCAGTTTTTTTCGGCTTAAAGGGCAAAATATAATGTTTTATTCCCGCCTTCGGCACTCCAGAATAGTTTTGCAAGTGGTCCCTTCCCTTCTCGCCCTCCACCAAAAAGTTTAATGCTGAAATGTTTTGCGCACCAGAATTCGTTACCATGACAGAGATGGAGGATGCCTCGACGCAGGACCGCTTGATATCTATTTCTTGTGTTAGTTTTGAGCAAACAATTTTTAGTTGCGCCAGCCTTTCGCTTCTTTCTTGTATGCTTTTAACAAAGTCAAAGCCCCACGTCATCATCATAGCGGCTAAAGCAACTGTGAATCCAATAATTAAGACAGTTGCAATTAACGGGCTAATCCCCTTTTTTCTCATCAATAAAATAAGGGTGTTTCTGTGTATAAAAGTTTTTTCATAAAGCTTATATATCAAAGTTGATGGATTCATTTACAAATATGGGAAAAGTGAAGAAGGTTTTAGCCTACGAAAACCAAGTTTTTTATTGGAAGGAAGGAAACGTTTACACAAAGTTTGGGGTTGTAAAGGGGGAGGATTTAGAAAAAGAAAACATCAGCGAGGTTAATACGAGCACTGGAAAAAAGTTTTTTGTCTTCCAACCCACCATTATTGACCAGCTAAGGAAGATTAAGCGCGGGCCTCAGACCCTTCTCCTTAAAGATTTGGCAACGATAACAACCTATTCGGGAATAAACAATGAAAGCGTAGTCCTAGATGCGGGCGCCGGCTGCGGATTATTAGCGATTTTTCTCGCAAGAATAGCAAAAAAAGTGACAACTTACGAAAACAACCTTGACCATTTGGAAATTGCAAAAAAAAATATTGGGCTGTTAGAAATAAAAAATGTTGAGTTAAAA